>WFUY01000173.1 GCA_015484715.1 Thermoflexales bacterium
GCAGCGTCAGATGTGTATAAGAGACAGCGGGTGGATGTCGTGGACACCACCGGGGCGGGCGACGCCTTCGCCGCCGGCTTCATCGCTGCGACGCTGCGCGGCGCCGATGTGGAGGCGGCCTGCCGGGCGGGCAACGAGGCCGGTGCCCGGGTGGTGGGCCGACTGGGGCCGGTGGCTGCCTGGTTCGACGGCATGGCGTGATGGGTTCCCCTTGAGCACCGAAAAGCCCCAACTCTCACTCTCAGAGGGTCATTGCGCAAATTCGCCTTTGGTGGTAGGATAGGGGAAGGAATTCGGAGCTTCAACTCCAAATTTGTTCGAGGTTCGTTGGCCGGTTCTCTCCCGTTTCTTAGCAGGAAGGAGAAGGCAAATGCAGCGAGACCGATCGGTAAAACGTTCTGCCGGACCTCGTGCTCCTCTTAGGCAGCCTCTGTATGGAGGTCTGGCCCTCTTGATGTTGATCCTGGGAGTGGTGGGTCTGACGAGCGCCGCCAGCAAACCGAGCTTCCTCACCGAGAGCACTTCCAACGTCTCGGCCGGCACCAAGACCTACCGCATCTGGTACACCACCGACTGCAACGGCGGTGCCGACTGCGAATGCGACACCGCCCTGGACACGGATACCAGCGACCCACCTGACGGTACTCCCGACCAGGACTCCCCCAACGATTGCATCGCCACCGTGGACAGCGATTCGGACGGTGTCTTCGACACCGGCCCCGACGATGACAGCGACGGTGTGCTGAACGTGGTGGACCTGGACTGGTTCGGGGGCGGGACCGGTGTCGTGGAGAGCGTGCCCCGCAACGTGCAGCGCACCATCGCCCGGTACGTCAACGACTGGGGCCTCAAGGAACCCAAGTGGGACCGGGATACGAACCGCAACATCTACATCTACGACATTGCCTACCTTGGCATCGCTTATGGCGACGGGAGTGGAGAGGAACTGGACACCGAGTGGATGCTGACCCAGGCACCCGAGCCCCGGGGCACCGTGCTGCACGAGCTCTGGCACAACACCCAGTTCGCCTACGGCGTCAGTGCCGGAAAGTGGTTGGTGGAGGGCCAGGCCCGGATGCTCCAGGACAAGGTCTTCGACGACCTGGACAACCGGGTGGGCAGTCGCTACCACAACTCGGTGGCGGCCTACCTGGGCAACCCCACCTACGTCATCAGGGAAGACCGGGATGACGACGGCACGGGAGAGTTCGCCCAGGCCAAGGGGCTGCTGGGGGCCAGCTACAACGCCTCCCTCTGGTGGACCTACGTCGCCGAGCAAGCGGGCACCCTGTACACCGGCACGGCCGGTGAGGGGATGGACGCCCTGGAGGCGGTGTTGAAGCAAGCCGACGACCATGGTCGCCAAGGGGTGGATGCCGTGGACCGGGTGCTGCGCGACCGCCTGGGCCGGGGCTTCGACGACACCTTCTGGGACTTCACCATCGCCAACTACGCCAAGGATTTCGACTTGAGCCTGCTGGACCACAGCTACCTGGACGGTCGGGACCCGGAGCGAGTGCTCACCTACCGGGATGAGAAGCGCACCCCTCCTGACCAACTGATCTACCGCTACAACGACCCCACCTTGGGGTGGGTCAACGGTCCGAAGCGGCAGCGCTTCACCGGTGCCACGCTCTTCAGCGGGGCCAACGGCCGCGTGGACGCGATGGACCCGGAGGTCAACGACCCCGATGCGATGTCGGCCTACGGGGCCAAGTACTACGAGGCCGAGGTCAACGCCGATTGCCTCCTCGTCTACTGGCGGGTCCTCGGCGATCCGGGAGCCCGTTTCATGCACTCCTGGATGATGATCCAAGAGGATTCCAACGGTGACGGCTCTGAGGAGATCATCACGCTGTTGCGCAGCGAGGGGGAGGACTTCGCCCGGGCGGCTTGGATTCCCCGTCGGAGCACCGGCCTGCCCCAGTACACCCGGATGGTGGCCATCGTCGCCACCGGCAGCCGGGCTTACGGCTACAACTGGGAACTGGGCTGTACCCAGCCCAGCGTCAACATCGTCTCGCCGACGACGGCCAATCCGGCCTACGTGGGGGACCCCGGCGAACCCGGGCGCTTCCTGCTCTGGCTGGAGGTGACGGGGGCGGCGGGCACCAGCACCTACGTGGCCGGGCTGGAGTGGAGCCGCGACTTCACCGTCACCGTGGGGACCGATGTCGCCCAGATCCTCAACGGGGGCTACGTGCAGAACCAGTACTGGCTGGTGGTCCAGGCCCCCACCAAGCCCGGTGCCAGCCTCGGCGACAAGTTCGATGTCACCGTGCAACTGGGACCCAACACCAGCACCTCCGACACGGAGGTCCAGGCCGTCGTCTACGACCTGCGGACCAGCGATCAGGTCCTGGTGGTGGACGCCAGCGGCAGCATGGGGTACAACGACAAGCTGGTCTCCGCCAAAGCCGCGGCCCGCCTCTTCGCCGACGTCAAGCAGCAGTTCGACCAATTGGGTGTGGTCAGCTTCAGCACGGATGCCACCCAGGAGTTCCCCCTGACGGTGGTGCCGGACCAAGATGATGCGGCCGGCGTGCGGGCCAGCGCCCAGACGGCCATTAACGGGATCACGGAGAAGACCACCACCTCCATCGGCGACGGCCTGCAGATGGGCCAGAGCATGTTGGCCGCCAGCGGCAGCCCCGATCACCAATGGGTGATGGTGCTGCTCAGCGACGGGATGGAGAACGAGCCCCTCTACTGGAGCAACGTCCGAGCCAGCATCGTCGCCTCCGGGACGAAGGTACACGCCATCGCCTTAGGGCGGGACGCCGACGAGGAGCTGATGCGGGAGATCGCCGAGGCCACCTGCGGCTCCGTCTGGGTGGACCAGTGCTACCACTACATCGAGGAAAGCGGGGTCCTGACGACGACGGGAATGAGCACCGCTGCCGTCAGCAACCTGCCCAACGCCCTGGCCGACATCTACCGGCGGGCCGAGGAGACCATCGCCGGTCACCAACGGCTCTGGCAGGGGGGTGGCACGCTCAGCGGCAGCCAGTCCATCCCCGTGACCATCGCCGAGGATGGCGTGCGGAACGCCTTCTTCAGCTTCCACTGGAACGATTCGACGGCTCCCTTGAACGTGAGCATCACCGGCCCCGGGGGGGTCTCCTTCATCCAGCTTAGCGATGGCAAGAACCACCAGGTCTTCTACGCCGATAAATTGCCGCCGGGCACCTACACCCTTCACCTCTCCGCGCCCGGCGGGGCCACCACCTGGATCGGCAGCCTCTCCGGTCGGATGGTCTACGGCACCGAGATGTACGCCTTCCTGGACAACACCCAGGCCGAGCGCTACCCCGGCCTCCCGGTGCGCCTGCAGGCCAGCCTGACCGACCACAAAGGGCCGGTGACCGGGGCGATCATCAGCGCCACCATCTACCACCCTGAATTGGGGGTTGAGGTGGTACGGCTGGTGGACGACGGCGGCCCCTATGACGACGTGGCCAACGACGGCGTCTACGGCTACGTCTACGACCGGATCAACCGGCCCCTCAAGATAGACGTTCAGTTGGGCCACACTTGGGTCTTCGACCTCTACGCCACCGGGGTCAACAACGATGGCAAGCCCTTCGAGCGCTACCAGCGGCTGACCTACACCCCCTTCCTGGGCCGGGAGCAGGTCTCGCTGGACACCGATGGCGACGGGATGTTGGACCGATGGGAGGACCGCTTCGAGGGCCCCTCGACCGGTGTGGCCGACGACGGTGAAGACCCGGATGGGGATGGCCTGACCAACAAGGAGGAGTTTGAGCGAGGGACCAATCCCGACGACCCCGACACCGACAAGGGGGGAGAGACCGACGGGAGCGAGGTCGCCCGAGGGCAGAACCCCCTCTTCACCGCCGACGACGCCATCCCGCCCATCACCGACTTCTGGGTGGAGAACCAGCCCGAGAGCGTGATCCTGCACTTCAACCCCCGGCCCGAGTACCAGAAGATGCGGATCTACCGGCGCACGGGTCTGACGGGGACCTTCACCCTGATCACCGAGGTCGTCCTGCCCTCGATGACGACCTCCCTGGCCTCCGCGCCGTTGGTGCCCAGCCGTAGCGTGTCCGGCTTCGACCCCTCCAAAGGGCAAGTCCGCGACACCGGGCTGGTCAACGATCAGGACTACTTCTACTACCTCCAGCCGGTGGGGGCCTCCAGCGTGGTGGGAGCCCCCAGCGAGGTGCGCTACGCCGAACCGGCCAAGGACCCCTATCAGCCGGAGGGGGTGGTGGTCATCAACGACGATGATCCCTTCACTACCAGCAAGAACGTGACCCTTACCTTCCAGGGGCTGACGCTGCCCGACGGGAGCCTCGACATCCGCGCCGTGCAGATCAGCAACTCTCCAGAGCTGACGGGTGTCGCCTGGCAGCCCTTCCAGCCGGAGATCCCCTGGACCCTCGATCCCGATCCGACGACGGGAGTAGCTTTCGTCCACGTCCGCTTCCGCGACGGCGCGGGCAACGAGAGCGATGTGATCTACGGCGATGGGATCGTCTACCGGCCTCCCCTCATCCTGCCGCCCGGCCTGCTGGACTTCGGCTGGGTCATCGCCGACTTCCAGGACCCTTGGTTCAAGGACCTAACCATCCTCTACACCCCTCTGCGCTGGCCTGACCTGGGCCTGGGCAGCTCGGCTCTGCGTGCCTCGGCGGTGGATCAGGCGGGGGAGCCCCTCTTCTACGCCGGCATCGGCTTTGAGCTCCAGGCGATGGACGCCCTGAGCCAGCCGGTTACCCAGTTCGATCGCCCCTTCACCCTGACGGTCAGCTACGAAGATTGGCAATGGCAGAGCGCCGGGATCGGCTCCGAAGACTCGCTGAACCTCTACTGGAACAGCGGAGGGACCTGGGAGCCGGTGCTGCCTTGCACCGGCTGCAGCCACGACCCGACGGAGAACGTCTTCATCATCCCGCTGACCCACCTAACCCGGTTCGCCCTGTTGGGGAGGCCGGCCTCCCCCGTCTACCTGCCTATCGTCTTCAAGGGGTTCTGAGGGCGGTGGCGATCAGCCGTGGGAGCCGGGTCCGGTCTGGTGCCGGATCCGGCTTCGCTTCTACGGGGCTACCCAAGGCTTCGATCGAGGGTATAATAGAGGGAGCAGGGGGAGGTCCGGTGGCAAAACTACCGTACAAGTTCGAGCTTAGGGAGGAACGATGAGCATCCACGTACCTGACCGGCACAACGAGAAGCTGCATCGTCTCGTGGAGCGGATCAACGCCGATGCCGAGTTGATCCAACTCTGGAAGTGTGCCAACGTCAACGCCGTGGACCGGACCGGCATCAGCGACCACGGTGAGGTCCACATCCGCATCGTCGCCAACGCGGCGCTGCGCATCCTGCGCCTGCTGGTGGAGGCCGGCGTCGAACCCAGCGTCGTCACCCACCACGGGCTGACGCCGGAGGATGCCGAGCTGGTCGTCGTGCTGGCCGCCTGTCTGCACGACCTGGGCATCGCCGTGCACCGGGACGACCACGAACGGTACAGCCTGATCCTGGGCTATCCCAAGGCCCGACAGCTTCTGAGCGGCATCTACGAGGAGCCGGCGCTGACCATTATGGTCTCCGAAGTGCTCCACGCCGTCATCGCCCACCGCTGGGACGTGCGCTGCCTGACCATCGAGGCGGGCGTGCTGAAGGTGGCCGACGCCCTGGACATGACCGAGGGTCGTTCTCGCATCCCCTTCGAGGCGGGCCAGGTCAACATCCACTCCGTCTCCGCCCTGGCCGTCGAGAACGTGGCCATCGAGCGGGGGGAGGAGCGGCCGGTGCGCATCGCCATCCGGCTGGGCAATTCGGCCGGCATCTTCCAGGTAGACGAACTGCTCAAGCGCAAGCTCCAGAACTCCACCTTAACGCCTTACGTCGAGGTCGTCGCCCATCTGGAAGGGGAGATGGAGAAGCGGCTGGTGGGCATCTACCGGCTTTGAGGGCCGGAAATCCCCCGGTGATTGCCCATATCTTTGGAGATAGGGAGACCGGCCGTCCACGAATGGGGCACGAATACACGAATTAAGGACCCCCTCATTCGTGCATTGGTGAGAAATTCGCGGACGGCCTGCTACGGACCCCTCTCTCGCTCCCTTGTGGGTAATCACCGCGAAATTCCCTCTTGACAGAACTTCCCAAAGTGGTCATAATGGACTTACCTGCCCAGTTCTTACCCCCTGCATCCAAAGGAGGTTCCCAATGGCTGCTTACCCCTTCCAACTGTTGCTCAAGCACATCCTTCACTACGGCGTGGCCTGGGCTCCCGACCAGGAGATCGTCTACCGGGACCAGGTCCGCTACACCTACCGGGATATGGCCCAGCGGGTGCTCCGGCTGGCCGGCGCCCTGCGCACCCTGGGCGTGGAGAAGGGAACCAAAGTCGGCGTCATCGAGTGGGACAGCCATCGCTACCTGGAGATCTACTTCGCCGTTCCCGGCATCGGAGCCATCCTCCACACCATCAACCCTCGCCTGGCCCCCGAGGACCTGGTCTACACGATGGCCCACGCCGAGGACGAGGTGCTCATCTTCCACGAGGACTTCCTCCCCCTGGTGGAACGGGTGCGCCCCCGCCTGCCCTCCATCCGTAAGTACGTGCTGATCACCGACAAGGCGGAGAAGCCGGAGGTCAAGGTTGACGCCGAGTACGAGGAACTCCTGGCCGGCGCCACCCCCCTGGACGAACTGCCCGACCTGGACGAGAACACTCAGGCCACCCTGGCCTACACCACCGGAACGACGGGCAAGCCCAAGGGGGTCTACTTCAGCCACCGCCAGTTGGTCCTGCACACGCTGGTGGGTGGCGTCACCCTGGCCGCCTTCGGCAACTACGGCGGCCTGAACAAGCACGATGTCTACATGCCCCTGACCCCGATGTTCCACGTTCACGCCTGGGGCCTGCCCTACATGGCCACCCTCTTCGGCCTGAAGCAGGTCTACCCCGGCCGCTACGAGCCGGAGATGCTCCTCCGCCTCATCTTGGGGGAGAAGGTGACCTTCAGCCACTGCGTGCCCACCATCCTCCAGATGATCGTCACCGCGCCCGCCGTTCAGAACCTGGACCTGAGCCGCTGGAAGGTGATCATCGGTGGGGCCCGGCTCTCCAAAGGGCTGGCGCTGCAGGCGACGAAGCTGGGCATCAAGGTCTACGCGGGCTACGGGATGTCGGAGACCTGCCCGGTCCTCACCATCGCCAACCTCAAGCCGTTCATGGAGGACGAGTGGGACGAGGAGAAGCAACTGGACTGGGCCATCAAGACCGGCTTCCCGGTCCCCTTGGTCCACCTGAAGGTGGTGAGCCCGACGGGCGAGGAGGTGGCCCACGATGCCCACGAGACGGGCGAAATCGTAGTGCGGGCTCCCTGGCTGACCGAGGGGTACTACAAGGAGCCGGAGCGGACGGAGGAGCTGTGGGCCGGTGGGTGGCTCCACACAGGCGATGTGGCCCACGTGGACGAGTACGGCTACGTCCAGATCGTAGACCGGCTCAAGGACGTCATCAAGAGCGGAGGCGAGTGGATCGTCTCTCTGGAGCTGGAGAACCTCCTCAGTCTGCACGAGGGGGTGCAGGAGGCCGCCGTCATCGGCATCCCCGACGAGAAGTGGGGCGAGCGGCCCCTGGCCATCGTCGTGCCTCGGGAAGGGTACAAGGAGCGTCTGACGGACGAGGCGCTCAAAGCCCACCTGACCAAGTTCGTCGAGGATGGGGTGATCACCTCCTGGGCAGTGCCCGACCAGTACGTCTTCGTGGATGAACTGCCCAAGACCAGCGTGGGCAAGATTGACAAGAAGGTACTGCGAAGTCGCCACGGCGCTGCCTGACGCCGCTCCCAGGACAGGCGTCTTGCCAAGAGGCCGGGCATCGCTGCCGTGCCCGGCCTCTTTCCCAATGTATGGGGCCGCGCCGGTGGACGATGGCTCCGGCGAGAAGTCCTTCTGGGACATCCTCGGCGCGGCGAACCCCTGAATATCTTGGGGGTAGGGAGATCAGCCGTCCACGAATGGAGCACGAATACGCGAATTAGGAGCCGCCCCATTCGTGCATTCGCGAGAAATTCGTGGACAGCTCCCTGCAGCCCACTCCCCCACTCACTTGTGGGTCGTCACCGGGCATCCATCCTGGTCTGATTGCGAGAAACGTGGCATAATCCTAGCAAAGGCTCCGGGTTCCTGATGGTCTCCAGGGGGGGGGAGACGATGGCCAAGGAAAGGGGAGAGGCCCACCTGGTCGCTATGCTCTCCCGGCTGCGCTGGGCGATGCCGACGGCCACGGCCCTGCTCAGCGTGAGCTACGTCCTCTTCGAGCACCGCATTCTCCTCCGCAGCGCCCTGAACGCCCACATCATCCGCGAACTCCTCTTCTTCGGCCTCGTGGGGCCCTTCCTGGCCGGACTGGTTCTGGAGTGGGCTACAGAGGCCGCCCTCGCCCGGCATCGAGCCCGAGAGGAGCTGCGGGAGCGCAACCGCCAGTTGGCCGGGCTGAACAGCATCAGCGAAGCTGTCAATCGGTCCCTGGACCTCCAAGAGGTGCTGGACGAAGCCCTGGACCGGGTGATGGACCTCCTACAGGTGGACGTGGGAGAGGTGCGCCTGCTGAGGGAGGGCACCTTGCGTCTGGAGAGCTACCGGGGGCTCTCCCCAGGCTTCGTGGACGCCGACAGGGTGGTCGCCCTGGGTGAGTGCCTGTGTGGTCTGGCTGCCTACCATTCCCGGCCTTTTACCGTCAACGACCTCCGAGTGGCCCCCGCCGTCACGCGACGAGCCTGTCTGGACGATGGGCTCCGGTCCATCATGTGCGTCCCCGTCATCAGCAAGACCCGGGTGGTGGGGGTGATCCACGTGGGGTGTCGGCAGCCTCGCGCCTTCTCCCCGCAGGAGGAGGCTTTCCTGGCCGCCATCGGTCGTCAGATCGGCATGGCCATCGAAAACGCCTCTCTCTACGCCCGGGTCAAGGCCCTCAACCGCGAGTTGGAGGCCCGTGTGCGGGAGCGGACGATCGAGTTGGAGCGGGCCCGGCGGGAGATCGCCCAGAAGGCACAACAGCTCCAGAAGTTGTTGGCCGAGACGGTGCAGATCCAGGAGCGGGAGCGGGCACGCATCGCCCACGACATGCACAACGGCGTCATCCAGCTCATCGCGGGGGCCCTGTACGAGGTGCAGGCGGCCAAGGATGCGGCGACGACGAACCCCGACCGGATGCACGCCTGCTTGGAGGCCGCTCTGGAGTTGATCCAGCAGATCGAGGCGGAGACCCGCCGCACCATCTACGACCTGCGCCCCCCCATCCTGGATGCCAAGGGGCTGATTCCGGCGCTGCGCCAGTACGCCTTCCGCTATCAGGACCTGACCGGCATCCCCTGCTCGCTCCACGTCTCCGGCGCCCCTCGGCGGCTGAGCACCGACGCCGAGGTGGCCATCTACCGGGTCGTGCAGGAGGCGTTGCACAACATCCAGTGCCACGCCCGGGCGACGATGGCCGAGGTCCTGGTGCGCTTCGGCCCTCGCGGACTCTGGCTGATGATCCGCGATGACGGTCAGGGCTTCGACCCCCAGGCGGTCGCCTGCCACGCCGACCGGCACCTGGGCCTGGTCGGGATGCGGGAGCGCATTCAGAGCGTCGGTGGGCATCTCGAGATCGAGGCGGAGCCAGGGCGGGGCACGAGCATCGTCATCCGTATCCCAGCCCAGGCTTTCGCTCGGGAGGAGGTCCGATGACCATCCGCGTTCTGGTCGTGGACGATCATCCGGTGGTACGGCACGGCATCCAGCATCTGCTGGAGAACGACGCCGAAGTCGAGGTGGTCGGCGAGGCCGATAGCGGCCCCCGGGCCTTAGAGCAGGTTGCCCTCCTGCACCCCGACATCGTCATCCTGGATGTGCGGCTGCCGGGCTCCGACGGTGTTGAGATCACCCACCAACTCCGGCGGACCTACCCCAACATCAAGGTGATCGTGCTCACCGCCTACCGGGACGAGGAGTACCTTCTGGGGGCGCTGCGGGCGGGGGCCCACGCCTACCTGCTCAAGCACGCCTCCCATCAGATGCTGTGCGAGGCCATCCACCGAGTGTACAGGGGGGAGCGCCTCCTGAGCCCTTCCCTCATCAGCCGCGTCCTGGAGGAGTTTGAGGCGATGGCTCGGGAGCGGGTGATCGAGAACTCTCAGCTCACCGGGACGGAGCTGCAGATCCTGAACTACATCGCGGCTGGGGATACGACCCGGGAGATCGCGCAGAAGCTCCACTGGAGCGAGGCGACGGTCAATCGGCGGGTGCAGGAGATCCTGACCAAGCTGAACGTCTCCAACCGGGCCCACGCCGTTGCCGAGGCGATCCGGCGCGGGCTAATCTGAGTTGATAGGATTTCACCGCGAAACTGATCGGTTTTGATATTGTGGTTCGCCTCCCCCCCTCCTATAATTACCTCAAGTTCCTCCGTGCCTCCCCCCGCTCGATCCACCATTACGCAAGACGTACACCATTGCGAGTGAAGAGGGCGTTTCCCAGCCTCCCGGGCGGACTCCTAATCCGCCCGGTCCTGCCGGGCGTGCCCTCCCGGCGGGTTGTGGACCCGTCTGGAGTCGCGTTGTCCAACCGTTGAGTGCCAAGGAGGAGGTGAGCACGCGATGAAAGTCAGCCGAAGGGATTTCCTGAAGCTCTCAGGGGCCGCAGCCGGTAGCCTGCTCTTACCCGGCGGTGCCGCGCTGGCCGTCCGGGAGGCCCCGCAATTCCCACTGCGCAAGAAGGTTGGCGAGGTGACCACCATCTGCACCTACTGCGCCGTCGGCTGTGGTCAGGTGGTGGCCACGGTAGGTGGCAAGGTGGTCAACATCGAAGGGGACCCGGACCATCCCATCAACCGGGGAGCCCTCTGCAGCAAGGGCGCGGCCTCCCTACAGATCATCAACAACCCGCGCCGGCTCACCAAAGTGCTCTACCGGGCCCCTGGGGCCACCGACTGGGAGGAGAAGGATTGGGACTGGGCCTTGGACCGCATCGCCCAGCGCATCAAGGAGACCCGCGACGCCCACTGGATCTCCACGGGCGAGAGCGGCAAGCCGGTCAACCGCACCGAGGCCATCGCCTTCGTGGGCGGCTCCCAGAACACCAACGAGGAGTGCTACCTCTGGGTGAAGGCGCTGCGGGCGATGGGCCTGGTCTACATCGAGCACCAGGCGCGCATATGACACTCCGCTACCGTTGCGGCTCTGGCAGAGTCGTTCGGTAGAGGGGCGATGACCAACCACTGGATTGACATCAAGAACGCCGATGTGATCATGATCATCGGCTCCAACGCGGCCGAGAACCACCCCATTTCCATCAAATGGGTGGAGGAAGCACGCCGCAACGGTGCGGTGCTGATCAGCGTGGACCCCCGCTTTACCCGGACCTCCGCCCTGGCGGACATCTACGCGCCGTTGCGGTCGGGCACCGACATCGCCTTCATCGGCGGGCTGATCAACTACGTCTTGGAGAACGAGCTCTACCACAAGGAGTACGTCGCCGAGTACACCAACGCCTCCTTCCTCATCAACCCTGACTTCGGCTTCGAGAACGGCCTCTTCGTGGGCTACGACCCCAACAAGCGGAAGTACGACAAGTCTGCCTGGTCCTACCAGACCGACGCCGACGGCATCCCCCTCGAGGACAAGACCCTCCAAGATCCCAACACCGTCTTCCAGCACCTCAAGCGCCACTACGCCCGCTACGACCTGGACACCGTCTCCGCCATCACCGGCACGCCCAAGGAGGTGCTGGAGAAGGTCTACAGCACCTACGCCTCCACCGGTCAGCCGGGCAAGGCCGGGACGATCATGTACGCGATGGGGGCGACGCAGCACACCTACGGCACCCAGAACGTGCGCTCCTACGCCATCCTCCAGTTGCTCTTGGGCAACATCGGGGTGGCCGGCGGCGGCATCAACGCCCTGCGCGGCCTGCACAACGTGCAGGGTTCCACCGACATGTGCCTCCTCTTCCACATCCTGCCCGGCTACCTCAAGACCCCCATCGAGGCCGACGAGACGCTGGCGGCCCACCTGGAGCGGGTGACGCCCAGGACCAACGATCCCAAGAGCGTCAACTGGTGGAAGAACTACCCCAAGTACATGGTCAGCCTGCTCAAAGCCTGGTGGGGCGATGCCGCGACGCCCGAGAACGACTTCGCCTTCCACTACCTGCCCCGGAACAGCGCCAACTACTCCCACATCGCCCTCTTCGAGGCCATGTACCGGGGCGACATCAAGGGGTTCATCGTCCTCGGCCAGAACCCGGCCGTGGGCGGCCCCAACTCCAACATGGAGCGGAAGGCGATGGAGAACTTGGACTGGCTGGTGGTCATTGACCTGTGGGAGACGGAGACCGCCGCCTTCTGGAAGCGCCCGGACGTGGACCCCGCCAGCATCCAGACCGAGGTCTTCCTGCTGCCCGCCGCCTCCTACGTGGAGCGGGAGGGGAGCGTGACCAACTCCGGCCGCTGGATCCAGTGGCGCTACAAAGCCGTAGACCCCATCGGTGACGCCAAGGAGGACCTCTGGATCGTCAACCAGATCATGCGTCGCCTGCGGGACCTGTATGCCACCCAGGGAGGGGCCTTCCCCGACCCCATCGTGAACCTCACCTGGGATTACGGCGACGGTCTGCCCGACGCCGAGCAGATCGCCCGGGAGATCAGCGGCACGGCCCTGGTGGACCTGAAGGACAAGGAGGGCAACGTCATCGTCAAGGCGGGCCAGCAGGTCAAGAACTTCACCCAACTGCGGGACGACGGTTCCACCGCCTGTGGCAACTGGCTCTACAACTACTACACCCAGGAAGGCAACCTGGCCAAGCGCCGGGACACGGTGGACAGATCGGGCATCGGCCTCTACTCCAACTGGGGCTGGTGCTGGCCGGTCAACCGCCGCATCATCTACAACCGGGCCTCGGTCCACCCCGTCACCGGGGAGCCGTGGGACAAGGAGCATCCGGTCATCCGCTGGGACCCGGTGGCCAAGAAGTGGATCGGCGACGTGCCCGACGGCGGCACCCCGCCCAACACCATCCACCCCTTCATTATGAAGCCCGAAGGCCACGCCCGCATCTTCGGCCTGGGGCTGGCCGACGGCCCCTTCCCCGAGCACTACGAGCCCTGGGAGAGCCCGGTGCCCAACCTCCTCTCCGGCACCCAGAACAACCCGGCCTTCAAGATCTGGGCCTCGGAGATGGACTACAAGGGGGAGGCCGACAAGTACCCGATCATCGCCACCACCTACCGGATCACGGAGCACATGCAGGCCGGGGCGATGACCCGCAACCTCCCCTGGCTGGTGGAGGCGATGCCGGAGCTCTTCGTCGAGATGAGCCCGGAGCTGGCCGAGGAGAAGGGGATCCGCAACGGCGACAAGGTCGTCGTGGAGACGGCCCGGGGCTCGGTGACGGGCGTGGCCCTGGTGACACCTCGTTTCCGCCCTTTCCAGGTGAACGGTCGGATGCTCCACCAGATCGGCGTGCCCTGGCACTGGGGCTATATGGGCATCTCCACCGGCGACAGCGCCAACGTGCTCACCCCCCACGTGGGCGACGCCAACACGATGATCCCGGAGTTCAAGGCCTTCCTGTGCGATGTGAGAAAGGCGGTGTGACATGGGCAAGGTTGCGATGCTGATAGACACCTCCAAGTGCACCGGCTGCCGGGGATGTCAGGTGGCCTGCAAAGAGTGGAACGACCTGCCGGCGACCACCACGACCAACTGGGGCAGCTACGAGAACCCGCCCGATCTATCGGCCTCCACCTGGACCCGCATCTCCTTCCACGAGGTGGCCGATGACCGGGGTGTGCGCTGGCTCTTCTTCAAGGAAGGGTGCCTGCACTGCACCGAGGCGGCCTGCGTCGAGGTATGCCCCACGGCCGCCCTCCAGTACCACGAGATGGGCTTCGTCTCGCTGGACGAGGATCGCTGCAACGGCTGTGGCTACTGCGTCGAGTTCTGCCCCTTCCAGATTCCCCGCCTGGAGATCAACCCCCTCACCGGTCAGGGCAAGGCGTACAAGTGCACCCTCTGCCAGGACCGGGTGACCAACGACCTGATCCCGGCCTGTGCCAAGACCTGTCCGGCCAACGCGATCCAGTTCGGGGATCGGGAGGCGATGGTGACGATGGCCCAGAAGCGGGTGGAGGAGTTGAAGGCCATCGGCTACACCAACGCCGTCGTCTACGGGGACAAGGAGCTGGGCGGGCTGGGCCGCATCTACGTGCTGACGGAGCGGCCCAGCGTCTACGGCCTGCCGGAGAACCCCCAGGTTCCGGCCTTGACCCGTCTCTGGCAGAAGGGGATCCAGCCCTTCGGCTACGCCGCCGTGGGGCTGACCCTCCTGGGGCTGGGCTTCAACTGGGTAGTGCAGCGCCGGGTCGCCCGGGCAGCAGAAGCGGAGGAGGAGGGCTAAGCATGGAGGAGCGATACGTGAAGCGGTTCTCGGCCAGCGAGCGGTTGGCCCACTGGTTGCACTTCCTGGCCTTCACCGTGCTGCTGGGCACGGGCGGCTTTCTCTACATGCCGGCGCTGCAGCCCTTCACCGTCGGCACCGCCGGCCAGGCGGCCCGGCTGGCCCATCGCGTGGCGGCCGTCGTCTTCATCGCCTGCCCCCTGATCTACCTCATCGGCGACCCCAAGGGCTTCTTCTACAGCCTCCGAGAAGCCTTCTCCTGGGGGGCCGAGGACGTTCAGTGGCTGCGGCTGGCCTGGTGCTACTACACGCGGGGGGCCAAGTGCGCGGGCATCCCCCCCCAGGGCAAGTACAACGCCGGCCAGAAGCTCAACGTCCTCACCCAGATCGTCGCCTTCATCCTCTTCACCGTCACCGGCCTGATCATGTGGTTCGGCCACGGTGTGGTGTCTCCGGCCCTCTTCCGCTGGGCGGTGATCATCCACGACCTGAGCGTGACGGCGGTGCTGGTCCTCTTCCTGCTGCACCTCTACCTGGTGGCCATCCACCCCTTCACCCGCGAGTCCATTATGGCGATGTTCGAGGGGGTGGTGACCCGCGAGTACGCTCAGGAACACCACGCCCGCTGGTACGAGGAGGTGAAGGCCGGCGGTGAGGCCGGATAACAGGGCGGGGGTGGCGGGGGGCCGTGCCCTCCGCCACCCCCAACGAGCATCCAGGAGGTGCCTGTGGCTCAGCGCATCGAGGACCTGCTGGAGGCGCTGCGGGAA
>WFUY01000174.1 GCA_015484715.1 Thermoflexales bacterium
ACGTGGACCTGGCCTGGGAGCCGGAGGTTCCCCTGAACAAGCGCCGCGTCCGCCTCTGGCCGCTGACCCGCCCCTGGGCGAAACCGGTGTCCGTCCCCATCCCCGACGCGGCCCGATCCCGGCATACCTTCTCGACCGAGGATGAGGTCCTGCCGGCGGGGGAGTACCTGGTGGAGTTCACCGTGGATGATCCCTGGGCTCCCCGGCCGGCGCCGGAGCGACCTCCCTCCACCGACGATGGGGGCCTCCGCGTCCGCTTGGGGACCTTGGAGGAGCGGCTGGCTTGGCTCGACGCGGCCATCGCCCGCGAGGGGGAGCGCTTCGACTACCTGGGCGAGCAAGCTTTGCTGTGGCAGGCTCTGGGCGACGAGGCGCGGGTCGCCCAGACCTTACAACGCTGCCTGGCCCGAGCCAAGGATGCCCCGGTGGAACAAGTCTTCGCTCTGGCCGGGGCCTTCCAGGCTTTCTCGGCGAGGAGGGTCGACCTTCTCAAGCCCTTATACCACCCTCGTCGAATCCGCTCCGTGTTGACAGCCTATCGGGCAGGGAAGATCAACGACGCCGACTGGGAGGAGTATCTACAAGGTCTACGGCAACGTCTTGACGACCTTCTGTCCTTTCCCCTGGCCATCAGGGTCCTCCTAGAGTTACCCGATAAAGCGGTGCAACGTATCACTGCGCAGCACCTCGTTCTCCAAGAGGAGCCTCTTGGCGTCGAGACCGTCCTGAAGTGGGTCAGAGAAGGTGAGATCTCCGAAGCCGAGGCTCTGGACATCCTCGAGAGCAAGCCGACCTTCGTTGCTCACCACCTGGGCGTAGACCCCACCGATCCCATCGCCTCGCGCTTGCTGGAGGGCTTGGCCGAGCGACACCCCGGCCAGGTGCCCATCCTCTACGTGCGGCGGGGATACTGGGTCCGCTGCCAGGTCGGCTGGGGGCGCATCGAGCGCATCGAGGACACAGACGGGCGCGAAGTCCCCTACGTCCATCGAGAGGAATTATCCCAGGGCTATCGGCTCCAGATCACGCTGCGCCCCGGTGAGGATGAAGAGCAAATAGTGCTCGACGTTGCCCACGACGAACTGCGGTTCCTCACCGAGGCCCGACGTTTCTTGTGCACCAAATGCGGCCGGTTCGCCACACGGGAACGGAAGTGGCTTACCACCCATCACGAACGGTTCATCCACGAAGGGAGGCGTCCTCGATTCCGCGTTTTAGAGGGTCCCTCTCTCTGCCAACAAGCCGAGCTTGAGTTTTCCATACATCGCCCGCTTAACTTCTGGCAGTGAAAACGTGAGGAGGCTGACGATGCCCCAACCGATTCACCCGCTGGAGGCCGCCCGGCGCATCCGCGATGACTACGTCCGCTACCTGCGCACCACCTACTTCTTCCGCGATGAGGCCCTGCGCCGTCAGTTCGTGCAAGCCCTGGAATCCCCCGGCTTCCTCGTCCAAGGCCCCATCCTGGAAGCGTCCCCTCCCTTCCGGCGAGGCCGCTCCATTGCCGAGCTCATCGCCGAAGGAATCCTACATCCTGACTTCCGGGCGCTCTGCTCGGAGGCACTGCCCCTGGATCGGCCCCTCTACCTGCACCAGGATCGCGCCGTCGAGAAGGTCGTGGCCCAAGGACGCAACATCGTCGTCGCCACCGGCACGGGCAGCGGCAAGACCGAGGCTTTCTTGATCCCCATCCTCGACCACCTGCTCCGGCAGCGGGAGCGGGGAGAACTCCAATGGCCAGGGGTGCGGGCACTATTGCTCTACCCGATGAACGCCCTGGCCAACGATCAACTCAAGCGGCTGCGCCGGGTCTTGGCCGCTTTCCCGGAGATCACCTTTGGCCGCTACACGGGGGAGACCAAGGAGAAATCCCACGAGGCCGAAGCCCTCTTCCGAGAACAGTTCCCCGAAGAACCCCTCCTGCCCAACGAGCGGATCAGCCGGGAGCAGATGTGGGAGAGCCCCCCCCACATCCTGATCACCAACTACGCGATGCTGGAGTACCTCCTGCTCCGCCCCAAGGACAGTGAGTTCTTCGACGGCGAGACGGGGCAGTTCTGGCGCTTCATCGTGCTGGACGAGGCCCATACCTACAACGGGGCCCGGGGGATCGAGATCGCGATGCTCCTGCGCCGCCTCAAGGACCGGGTGGTGCGCAGTGAGCCGGGCCGTCTGCG
>WFUY01000175.1 GCA_015484715.1 Thermoflexales bacterium
GAGTGTGACCAAAATGGGTTGGAGGCGGTAGAAGCGCAACGCCCCTGCATCTTTACCTCAACAGCCTCCGGTCACGCTCGGTCCAAAATCCCCCAGAATCACTGAAGCACTGAGGGAAGTGAAGACACTGAGCCGTCGTCCCCCATCCGTTCAATCCGTTCCCCAATCCGTTGACAGCTCGTCCGCTCCGGCCACGGCGGGAGACACGAAGGGCACCAAGAGCTCAAAGAGCACGAAGCGGTGCGAAGATCTGGACAAGCCCTCTTGGGAGCACCCCCCCATCCGTTCAATCCGTTCCCCAATCCGTTGACAGCTCGTCCGTCCGCCAACCAAGCCCCCAGAATCACTGAAGCACTGAGGGAGATGAAGACACTGAGCCTTGGGCAGTGCGGCCCAGGTCGTCGGCAAGGCCGTGACCCGACGCCGGGGAGGGGGCGTACAACCCCTCAGTGAGCTCATTTCTTTCAGTTGCTCAGTGATTCAACAGCTTTTGGTCACGCTCCAATGATAACGCCGATGGGGCCGGTCGTCAACGTCTGAACCGGTGATCACCGGCGGATGTGTAGTTCCCGCGGGAACACTTCTCTCCGTTCAATCCGCTCTTAATCCGTTGACAGCAGTTCGTTTGGGAACGGAAGGCTGTCAGCGGATTTGAGAACGGATTGAGCGGATGGGAGACATTACTCCATCAAACGGTTTATCAATCCGTTTGATGAGGGCAATCGTGAAACTTGCTGTAATTCTCGGCAAGCCTTTGGGTTCTGATAGGGGGCTCCCACGCTTCACGACCCGGTGGCGTGGGAGCTTGGCTTGCTTGCTTCCTTTGAACAACAACAAGGACCCAGCAAGATGGTACGTAAAGGGATCGTAGCGCTCATCGTACTCCTAGCCCTCGCGGCGGGGGGATTCTTCCTCCTGCGCCGGCAGGCCCGGTCCGCTTCATCCCCACCGGAACCCCTGCGCCAGGCCCGGGTCGTCCGAGGGGACCTGATCATCACCATCAACGCCTCCGGCAACATCGCCCCGGCGGAACGGCGGGACCTCAGCTTCGCCCTGCCGGGCACCGTGGCGGACCTCCCCGTCGAGGTCGGCGACGCGGTGAAGGCCGGCGATCTCTTGGCCCAGCTGAAGACCGACGAACTGGAGCGGGCCGTCGCCCAGGCCGAGATCAACCTGCGCTCCGCCCGCCTGAAGCTGGAGAAGCTGACCGCGCCCCCCGATGAGACCGACCTCCAAGAGGCCGAGGCCGCCGTCCACGAAGCCTGGGCCGCCTACCAGACGGCCAAGGCTAACCTGAACCTGGTGCAGAATAGCCCGGAGGTGGGCGACGCCGTCCGGGCCGCCCGCACCAAGGTGGACGCCACCTTCCGGGTCTACCAGAACCTCCAGGCCCGCTACGACGAGGGGACCTTCCACGACGAGGATCGGTTGAACGAGGCCCACGACGCCTACCTGAACGCCCTGGGCGAACTGGAGCGGGCCAAGCAGAAGGCCGACCTGGAACTCCAGAAGGCCCAGAACGAGGTCACCCGCACCTGGGACGCCTACGTCTCGGCCAAGAACAAGCTGGAGCGGCTCAAGGCCGGCCCCGACGAGCGGGACGTGGAAGCGGCCCAACTGGAGGTGCAGGCTGCCGAACTCTCCTTGGAGAAGGCGAAGGCCGACCTGGAGGCCGCCACCCTCACCGCCCCCTTCGACGGCGTGGTCACCGCCGTCAACGCCACCGAAGGGGAGCCAGTGCCCGCCCAGAAGCCGATCCTCACGCTGATGGACCTCTCCCGGCTCTACCTGAAGGTCAACGTGGATGAGTTGGACGTGAGCAGCCTCCGGGAAGGGCAATCGGTCACGGTGACCGTGGACGCGCTGCCCGATCAGCCCTTCACCGGCGTCATCGAGCAGATCGCGCCGGTGGGGCAGAGCACCTCCGGCATCGTCGCCTACCAGGTGACCATCCGGCTGGACCCCACCGAAGCCCCCATCCGAGTGGGGATGAGCGCCACGGCCACCATCGTGGTCCGGGAGCTGCGAGATGTGCTCCTGGTGCCCAACTGGGCCATCCGCTTCGACCGGGAGACCGGCCGGGCCTACGTCAGCCGCCAGGTGGGGGAGACGCTGGAAGAGGTTCCCGTGGAGCTGGGAGAGCGGGGCGAGGAGGTGAGCCAGGTCCTCGCCGGCCTCGCCGAGGGGGACATCGTCGCTGTGGGGAGCACGGTGGAGCGTCTCCAGGGCTTCTTCGGCGGGAGGCGGGGTCGGTGACGGAGTCGCCGGTCATTGTCCTGGAGGGGATCACCAAGGTCTATCGGATGGGCGAGATCGAGGTCCACGCCCTGCGGGGCGTCTCCCTGACCGTCGCCCCCGGCGAGATGGTGGCCATTATGGGGCCTTCGGGGTCGGGCAAGTCCACGATGATGAACATCATCGGCTGCCTGGACCAGCCCACCTCGGGGCGCTACTTCCTGGAAGGGGTGGACGTGAGCCAGTTGAAGGACGACCAACTGGCCGCCATCCGCAACCGGAAGATCGGCTTCGTCTTCCAGACCTTCAACCTGCTGCCCCGCACCACGGCGCTCCAGAACGTCGAACTCCCCCTCATCTACGCCGGGGCCCGGCGACGGCGGGAGAAGGCCCGGGCGGCGCTGGAGGCGGTGGGGCTGGGTGACCGCCTGCACCACCGGCCCAACGAACTCTCCGGCGGCCAGCAGCAGCGGGTCGCCATCGCCCGAGCCCTGGTCAACGACCCGGCCATCATCCTGGCCGACGAACCGACGGGCAACCTGGACAGCCGGTCCGGGGCCGAGGTGATGGCCATCTTCCAGCGGCTGAACCAGGAGCGGGGGATCACCGTCGTCTTCGTCACCCACGATCCCCTGGTCGCCCGCCACACCCGGCGCATCGTCCACCTCAAGGATGGGCGTATCGTGGGGGAAGAGCGGGTGGAAAACCCCATCCAGGAGCGTTGGTGATGATGCTGTGGGAGAGCGTGCGCATCGCCTTGCGAGCCCTGGCGGCCAACAAACTCCGCTCCGCCCTGACTATGTTGGGGATCATCATCGGCGTGGCCGCCGTCATCACCCTGATGTCGGTGGGAGAGGGCTTTCACCTCTTCATCACCGAGCAGTTCGAGGGGATCGGCACTAACCTGCTCTTTGTCTTCCCCGGCGGGCAGGAGACGGTGCAGGACCTGAACGAGCGGCGGACCCGCCGGGGTGAGGAGGGGGTCCTGACGGTGGCCGATGCCGAGGCGCTGCAGGATCGGGCTCGCCTGCCCGACGTGCTGACCGTGGTGCCGATGATGCGGCGGTCGGTGACGGTGGTGGCCGGCGACCGTGCCGTCTCCACCCAGCTCTCCGGGGTGACGCCGGCCTACCCCCAGGTGCGCAACTTCTACCCGGCGGCCGGCACCTTCATCTCCGAGTTGGACATGCAGCGGGCGGCCCGCATCGCCGTCCTGGGGCAGACGGTGGTCGAGAACCTCTTCCCCGACGAGCCCTACCCCATCGGTCGGGAGATGCGGATCAACGGCGTGCGCTTCCGCATCGTCGGTGTGATGGAGGAGAAGGGCGCGTCCGGCCCCACCGATCAGGACGACGTCATCTTTGTGCCGATGACCACGGTCCAGCGGCTCCTCCCCCACCGCAGCCGGAGCGGGGAATACCGGGTCAGCCTCATCTACGTCCAGGCGGTGAGCGAGGATCGGATGGAAGCGGCTGCCGAGGAGGTGGCCGAGGTGCTGCGGGAGCGCCACGGCATCCTCTTCCGGGATGAAGACGACTTCACCATCATCACCCAGAAGGACCTGATCAGCGTCTTCGGCCAGATCACCGGGGTGCTCACCATCTTCCTGGGGGCCATCGCCGGCATCTCCCTGGTGGTGGGCGGGATCGGCATTATGAACATCATGCTGGTCTCGGTGACCGAGCGAACGCGGGAGATCGGGATCCGCAAGGCGGTGGGGGCGCGGCGTCGGGACATCCTGGCCCAGTTCCTGGTGGAGGCGGTGGTGCTGGCCCTCATCGGCGGGTTGGTGGGCATCCTGCTGGGGGTGCTGGGCTCGGCCGGGGTCACGACGGCCATCCACCGCTTCAGCGACGCCCAGTTCCGGGCCGTCGTCTCCCTTCAGGCGGTGCTGCTGGCCACCCTCTTCTCCGCCGCCGTGGGCCTTTTCTTCGGCATCTACCCGGCCCGGCGGGCCTCGCTGCTGAACCCCATTGACGCCCTGCGGTACGAATGAGGGGCTGGCCGGCTTCCATCCCGGCCCATCGCTTTCCACACCGGCTTTCCCCATTAGCGAGTAGAACGATGCTGGAAGTTCAGGTTGCGGCAGCCAAGGTGGGCAAATGGGCCACCCGGGAGAGCGGCGACACCTTGGAGATGGTCGAACGCCCTCACGGGGGCCTCTCCTTCGTCCTGGCCGATGGGCAGCGCTCCGGACGGGCGGCCAAGCGGATCAGCAACGTCGTCGCCCGCAAGGCGATCTCGCTGCTGGCCGAGGGGGTGCGGGATGGGGCCGTCGCCCGGGCCGCCCACGACTACCTCTACACCTACCGGGGTGGCAAGGTGTCGGCCACCCTCAACATCGTCTCGGTGGACCTGCTCACCCGCACGCTGGTCCTCTCCCGGAACAGTCCCTGTCCGATGTTGGTGGTCCAACCGGGCGAACCGCTCCAGGTCCTGGACGCGCCCTCCCGTCCGGTGGGGATCTACCGGGGGACCAAGCCGGTGATCACGGAGCTGCCTCTGGAGGCAGGGACGACGGTGGTGGTCTACACCGACGGCCTGGAGACGGCCGGGCAGCGGTACGGAGCGCCGATGGACGTGGTGGGAGCCCTGCAGGCGCTGCTGGACCGGGGCGCGGACGCTCAGACCATCGCCGACGAGCTGCTGGCCCAGGCGGTGGCTCTGGACCGAGGGAGGCCGGCCGATGACATCAGCGTCCTGGTGCTCCAGATCGTTCCCCGCCGGAGCGAGGACGAAGCGCGCCGGCTGACGGTCCGGCTGCCGTTGTGATTGGTCGGGTGGTCGGGTGGTCAAGTATCGAAGGACTGGAGAAGCCGGGCAACCATCCGACCGCCGATCAAGCGGCCTAGCGGCATAGCGAACTAGCGACTTGGCAGCGGACTGAGGACTGCGAACCGAGGACTGAGGACTGAGGACCGAGAACTACTCGACTACCCGACCAAGCGACCAAGCGACCAAGCGACCAAGTGCGGACTGAGGACCGAGGACCGAGGACCACCTGACCAAGTGACCAAGCGACCACTCATCGCCATTGTAGGGCCGTGCGGCTCCGGCAAGAGCACGTTGGCGGCGGCGTTGCGGCGGCGGGGCTACCGGGCCCGGGCGCTGGCCCAGGAGCACTCCTACGTGCCCCAGATGTGGCGGCGGATGGCCCGGCCGGCCCTCCTCGTCTACCTGGACGTCGGCGCAGCCGAGGTGAACCGCCGGCTGGGGCGGACGGACTGGACGGAGGCTATCGTCCGCCGGCAGCGGGAGCGGCTCGCGCACGCCCATCGGCACGCCGACCTCTACCTGCACACCGACGGGCTCGCGCTGGAGGAGATCCTGGAGCGTGTGGTGGCCTTCCTGCAGGAGCGGGGGATCGCCCCGGGGCCGGGGGAAGAAAACCGGGTACCGTCAGGATGAGGCGGCACCCGGTTCTGCTCGTATGCGGTTGTTCGCGTCTCCGGTGGGCCGGGATGGACAGGGAAGGCGGTGGTTCGCCTGGCTCTTGGGCGGTTTCCCCTTCGGGGAGGATCGGCCCCTTTCGCACCTGTTCTGGCGGCCTCGCCGGAGGGTTGACGGCTAGTTGTGCAGGATGCGCAGCAGCCGGAGAAGCCGGTGGATCCACCAGGGCTGGGGTGGAAGCACGGCCACGGCACAGCGCAGCCTGCGGGGATATGGTCGGATCATCGGTGGCTCCTTTCGTGGTCATCCCATCTGGATGCTATAGGCCAGCCACAGCGCCGCCGCAGCCAGGAGGAAGGAGAAAGCAGCGATCTGAGACGCGCAGCCGGCCCCCAGTTCATCCCCATTCCGCTGGCTGATCTTGGTCATCGCCAAGAAGAGCAGCCCGATCCCGAGAAAAACCCCACACCCGATCTGCATGACACTTTGGATCATCGTACCCCCTCCTCTGGACCAACAGGTTGCCTTCACCTTTGGCATCTTCATTCTACTCTACAACCAGGGTCCAATTCTGGTATATTCTGCGTAGGAAGCTCATCATCACTTTGCCAGGAAATCCCGTCTCTCTCACGGGAACCTCGCGGAGTTGGTGATTACCCACAAATGGGCGAGGGAATGGGCCGTAGCGGGCCGTCCGCGAATCCTCACGAATACACGAATGGGTCGGACTCTAATTCGTGTATTCGTGCCCCCTTCGTGGACGGCTAGTCTCCCTATCTCCAAAGATATGGGTAATCACCAGAGATGCGCGTTGACAAGCGGGGCCGGATATGCTAAGCTATGGTGGGAACCTCACAGGATTCTCACCAAGTAGGACCAACCTACAGCAGGAGGGGCTCGGTGATGGATTTGGCGCGGCGGGTCTTTGAAAGGCTAAAACAGGCTGCACGGCGGCAATGGCCCGTACTGGTGGCGTCCTTGATCGTCATCGGGGCGCTGGGCTACGGCTTTCTACGCCTGAATCAGTATCCCTGTTCTTCCCTTGCTGCCAGTCTTAGCGTAGTGATTGGCCTCACAATCCTGACCTGGGTCCTCATTGCCCTGGCACTCCTGCTGGGCTCACGTTGGAGCGTTCTCCTGACCGTTGCTATTTCCTATTTCCTGTTCGCCTTCGTCTACCAGGCTTATGCCTCTGTCCGGGTCAGTTGCTATCAGGACGAGCGGACGGTTCCTGTGGGGCAAGAGGCTCTCAGGGTATGGTACCCCCATTTTCTCCCCTTGGAGGAGGAAACACGCCCTTCCCCCATCATCGTGTGGCTACCTGGCGGGACTGTCTCCTACACGCTGACCTTCACTGTGCCCTCGACGCTGTTGTTGACAACTGGCGAGGAGGTGTCCAGCCCCCCCTTGACAAGCCTCCGGGTCTCCCCCTCGGCGGTAGTGGTAGGCTATCTCCACCGGGCTCCCGTTCGGACATCCTCCATCCAGGCCGTGATAGAGGTGGATGTGGCGGAAGAAGGCGGAAGTTCCATCCTCGGTCACCCCCCCCTTCGCCTAGCGGTGAACGTTGAAAGCGCCAGATCAGCCGGATGGCGGCACCTCTGGGATCTGCTGCTGGGACCTACAACCCCCTTGCTGGGTCTGGCCGCCACGGCTGTGGGGTGGGCTTGGCAGAGCTATCAGCAGAGACGACGGAAGCGGGAAGAGCGTCTACAGCAAATCGCCACCTTGCCAGGTCTGGAGAAAGACGAACGCCTCCGCCGCTTCCAGCAACTTTGGTGGGAGGCCGACGGAGAAGAGGATTGGGATGCTCTGAAAGCCTTGCAAGACCTCTGGGGGGCTTCGTGGCGGCAGGATGCCCTGACAAGAGCCGCTGAGGCGCTGGGCAAGGGTGACCGCCGGGAGGCCGATGGCTGGATCCGGCTGGTCGAGACGTTTGATGGGCGAGCGGATTCCGAAGTGCGGGCTTGGCGCTACTTGCTGGATTCGCCGGAGGGGACTGACAGCATCGGGGAAGGGATTCGCGCCTGCGTCCTCCTGGCCGATCGCCCTTATGGACGACGACTAGAGAGCCCACTTGGCGAGCGATTGCGCACTCTGCTTGAGCAGCCCGGCGGCATCGCCGAATGCGAGCGGGCAGTTCTGAAACACCCCCGGGAAAGGTGGTTGCTCCGTCAAGAGCGCATCAGAAATTACTTAGAGGACAAGGCGCGAAGTGAAGAGGAGGGCAGCCTGTCGGCAAGGCGACTGCTTATCCTCGCTGACCAGGAGATGATATGGCCTCCCCTTTGGCCTTCCCCTCGCCCTGATGATCCTGACTTGGTCGCCAAAGCCTTGAAATCCCTGGGTTGGAGGGCCAATCCCTTCGGCCCTGACGAGGCCGAAGACGAAGCTGATCTATTGAGCTTCTTCGTGGAGCCGCCATCCTGGTCAGAAATCCGTGGACCCCGTTCCCTGGTCCTCGCAGGGGCTGCAGGGACAGGTCGGACCGCCACACTGCTCCTGCTCGCCAATGCGGTGCAGAAAGCAGGTGACCTCTTCCCGGTCTGGTTGTCCCCTCGCGCAGTGCTCACCGCCGCTTCGCGCCAGCAACTCCTCCTGACCCTGATCCATGCGATCACCAGGGCGATTCTGGACTTTTTCACCCTCAATCCGGACCATTTCCTGGAGATGCCTCCGCCGCGTCGGCGGCCCATCCTGGAGATAATCCGGTCCTGCATACGCCCCTCCGAGCTGGAAGACCTCCTGCAGGAAGAAGGGACCGACGATGACCTGATCACCGCTCTCCTACGGGACGTCTCCCGGATGGAAGCATTGCCCCAGGAGGACGAGGCCATAC
>WFUY01000176.1 GCA_015484715.1 Thermoflexales bacterium
AGATGTGTATAAGAGACAGCTACATCCCCTTGGTCCTCTTCACCGGCCACCTGCTGGGGGAGCTGCGGGCACGGTGGGGGATCAGGGTCGTCTGGGGACTGCTGATTGGCCTGCTTCTCTTCAATGTCGTCGGCAACCTACGGGCCGTGCTCCGCCAGCCTCCAGGGATCACCACCCAGTTCGATCTGATCTCCCATCTGCCTCACGAGTACGACGAGCCGCTGATGGCCTTCCTGCGGACCCACAACGGCACCCGAGGCTACAGCAACTACTGGGTCTCCTTCCGTCTCGCGTTCCTCTCGGACGAGGAGATCATCCTGACGGCCCGGCTGCCCTACAAAGCGACGCTAAGCTACACCCCTCTAGATAACCGCTACCCTCCCTACGACGCGATGGTGGCCGCCAGCCCCACCGTCGTCTACGTAACCAGCAATCTGCCGGCGCTGGACGACCTGCTGCGTCAGCGCTTCCGGGCCGTCGGCGTCACCTGGCGGGAGCACCAGATCGGCCCCTACCGCATCTTCTACGACCTCTCCCGACGGGTCTCCCCGGAGGACCTGGACCTGGACCGCTTCCTGCCTTGACTTTTCCCCTCGAATTGCAGTATACTTTCCCCAAGACCTCCGCGCCGAACGTACCGCAGCATCCCGAGGTAACCTGTGTTGGACGGACGACGGCTGGTTATCGTGGTCACCTTTATCGCCATCTTCGCCATGGCGGTGCGCACACCCATAGATCCGGATGGCTGGTGGCACCTGGCGACGGGCCGCTGGATCGTCCGGGAAGGGCGCATTCCTCACCGGGACCCCTTCTCCCACACGATGGCAGGGCAACCTTGGGTGGACAACGGTTGGTTGCCCCAGATCGCCCTCTACCTGGCCTACCGGCTCTTGGGGATGGCCGGCGTGGGGCTCCTAGTCGCCCTCCAGGCGACCCTGGCCCTGGCCTTCCTCTGGCCCCAAATGCGGGGGGGAGTCTTTCCGCGAGCCTTCCTGCTCGTCTTTGCCGCCACCGTCTCCTCGCCGGTCTGGACACCGCGTCCTCAGATGACCACCTACCTGTTCACCGCCCTGCTGACCTTCCTCCTCCACCGTTACCGCGTCCAGGAGGACCGCCGAGCGCTCTACCCCATACCCCTCCTCTTCGTCCTCTGGGTGAATGTCCACGCGGGCTACGTGTTGGGGCTGTTGCTGTTAGGGCTTTCCTTCCTGGGTGAGGTACTGGAGCGCCTTTGGAAAGAAAGGGGGCAGCTTACCGTCCGCCTATGGCGTCCCTGGTTCCTGACCTCTCTGGCAGCTCTGCTCGTGGTGCCCTTGAACCCCTACGGCCCTCGGATGTGGTCCTACCCCTTCTACAACGCGGGACAGCAGTTCGCTCGGCAGTACATCGCTGAATGGGCCTCCCCCGACTTCCACCAACTCCACAACCAGCCGCTTATTTGGATGGTATTGCTCATCTTGGCGGTGCTAGGCCTCTCCCGCCGTCCTCCCCCCCTGGCGGACCTGCTGAACCTGCTGGCCTTCACCTACCTGACCTTTCAGTCCCAGCGGGCGATGGGGCTCTTCGCTCTGGTCGCCACGCCGCTGTTGAGCGCATCTCTGTCCCAACTCAGGGGATGGAGTGACGAAGGGAAAGAACTCCAGCGCTCAGAAGCCTTGACAGACACCCCAGGTACGGTGCAGCGGTGGCGAGGGCAAGGGGCGCTGAACGTAGGGATCGTGATCGTGCTGCTGCTGGCAGCCCTGACCAAAGCCTACGTCGCCCTCTCCCCCGAGACGCTGGCCCAGGCTGAGAGGGAGCAAGGTTTCCCCGCCGACGCCTTGGCCTGGTTGCGGCAGGAACGTCCTCCTGCCCCCCTCTTCAACCCCTACAACTGGGGAGGATACCTGATCTGGCACCTCTACCCTGACTACCGGGTCTTCGTGGATGGCCGGGCAGACCTCTACGGCGATGATTTCCTGTTCCAATACGCCCAGGTCGCTCTGGCCAAGCCCGGTTGGGAGGCGATCCTGGATCGCTACGGCGTGCAGACCGCCCTTGTGGAAGCCAAGAGCCCCCTGGCCGGGGCAATGGCTGCCTCGCCGGCGTGGGAACCGCTCTACGAGGACGGGCAGGCGCTGGTGTTTCGGAGGAAAAGGACCGCTGGACGACTGCCGACGGAGGACTGAGGACTGAGCACTGCGTAGCCAACCGCCGACGGAGAACCGAGGACTGAGGACTGCCCATGACCCAACGCCCCCCTGACCTCTTCCGACTTTTCTTGGTGGCGCTGATCGTCCAGGGGCTGGTCGCCTGGCCCTTGAGCGGTCCGCCTTACATGGACGCTGCCTACTACGCCGTGGGCGGACGGGAGCTGGCCGCCGGACGAGGGTTCAACGAGCCCTTCGTGTGGAACTACCTGGATGCTCCCGCCAGCCTTCCCCACCCCGGCTACCTCTACTG
>WFUY01000177.1 GCA_015484715.1 Thermoflexales bacterium
CTACGGGACCTCGCCCTGCTCCACCTGCTCTATGCCACCGGCATGCGAGTCTCTGAGATCATCGCCGTGCGGGTGAGCGATCTCACTTGGGAGCCTCCCACCCTGCATTTCACCGACACCCGCGGGCGTTCCCGCACCATTCCGCTACCGACCGAGGTCGCATCCGCCCTCCAGGACTACCTAGCCCGAGGACGCCCGTACCTCCTAGGCCGATCGGAGGACAACGATACCCTCTTCCTCAGCCTTCAGGGCCGCCCCCTGACCCGGCAGGGGCTCTGGTTGACCATCAAGGAATACGCCAAAACAGCGGGACTGGGAGCCGACGTTACCCCCTACGCGATACGCCACTCCTTCGCTGTCCATCGTTTGAGGGCCGGCGCCACCTTAGAAGAGATCCAGGCCATCCTGGGACACACAACGAGGGCCGCAACCCAGGTCTACGCCCAACTCACCGAGCCTGAAGGCCACGCTTAAGGGCATCCGCAGAGAATCATCATGCTAAGGAGGGACTCGATGGGCTACATAGACCGACTGCTGGGCCGCAACGAGCGCGTGATTTTCATCACACGCCGACATTGGTTGACCCTGCTCCCCACCTTTCTGGGCGACGCCGTGCTGACCCTCCTGGCGCTGGGGGGGGCCGCCCTGTTGTTCAGAAGCGCATGGAAGATCCTCGCCATCCTCCCCTTGGTGTTGGCCACGCTGCCCCTGATTCACCTCCTCGTCCGACTGCTGGACTGGTGGAACCTGCAATACTTGGTCACCAACCGTCGGGTGATGGAGGTGCGTGGGGTCATCAACAAGCGCGTCTCCGATTCCTCGCTGGAGAAGGTCAACGACGTCGTCATGCGTCAGTCCATCCTGGGGAGAATGCTTGGTTATGGAGACGTGGAAATCATCACGGGCTCCGACGTGGGGGTTAATCTCTTTCGACGGATCGCCCGACCGGTGCGCTTGAAGACGGAGATGTTGAATCAGAAAGAGTCCCTGGGTGAGCTGGACGCCTTTGAGAGTCGCAGCAAACGGGTGCTCGCCACCGAGGCTCCCCAAGCTGCCGACATCCCCGAACTCATCGCCGAGCTGGACGAGCTTCGCCAGAAGGGCCTGATCAGCGACGAGGAATTTGAGGAGAAACGCCGCAAGCTGTTGGACCAAATCTGATAGACACACAAACCCTGTTCTATTTTACCTCGTCTGAGTTCATCCGTCTGTGGTTCACTTCACATCCACCGAAGGAGATAGTTGATGGAAAAGTTCGTCACGTATGAACAAATCCAGGAAGCCGTTCAGGCTATCCGACAACGCGCAACCATCCCACCCCGAGTGGGATTGATTTTGGGTTCCGGCCTGGGCGGGCTCGCCGACGCGGTTCAAGACGCAACGGCCATCCCCTATCCGGAAATTCCCCACTTCCCCCAGGCCACGGTGGTAGGCCACGCTGGCCGGTTGGTGATCGGCCATCTGGAGAGCCAACCGGTGATGGTGATGCAGGGCCGGGCCCACTACTACGAAGGCTACTCTATGGCTCAAGTGACCTTCCCCGTCCGCGTGATGCAGGCGATGGATGTCGAAATCCTCATCGTTACCAACGCGGCCGGAGGCCTCAACCCCGACTTCCGGGCTGGCGATCTGATGCTGATCACCGACCACATCAACTTGATCGGCATGGCCGGTCTGAACCCACTGCGGGGGCCGAACCTGGATCAGTTTGGTCCTCGCTTCCCCCCGATGACCCAAGCTTACGATCCAGAGCTATCGGACCTGGCCCGCCGGGCCGCAGCCGAAGCAGGTATCCCTCTGCGGGAGGGAATCTACATCTGCCTGGCCGGCCCCAGCTTCGAAACCCCGGCCGATATCCGCTTTCTGCAGCAGATCGGGGCCGACGCTGTGGGGATGTCCACCGTCCCGGAGGTCACCGTCGCCTGCCACGGCGGTACCCGGGTGCTGGGCATCTCCGGCATCAGCAATGTAGCCGTTGCCTCTCCCGGCGAGACCGAGGAGCCCAGCCACGAAGAGGTCCTGGAAGCGGCTCAGCTCATCGTCCCCCGCCTGAGCACCATCATCCGGGGTGTCCTGCGAGCCCTGTGAGAAGAGGGATCGAAACCCATCCGATGCCGTATGAGAGTCATCCCTGAACTGATCGCCCAATACGCCGCTGCCCTCTACGCCCTCTGCGCCCTGGGTGTGCTTTTCTACATCCGGACGGCCTTGCTTGCCCGTCGGGAAGAGTCGCTGGCCGTCTTCACCCTGGAGCGAGAGGGGGCGATACGCCGTCAGACC
>WFUY01000178.1 GCA_015484715.1 Thermoflexales bacterium
GTGTCGCCCAGGCGGCCCGTCAGCGTCACCGGCTGCTCCGTGCGCACGGCCAGCCGGACCGTCTCTCCCCGCACGGCCGGCACCGGCTTGAGGTCGGCGGTGAGGAAGGGGAAGGGCAGGGTGGGCGTGACCGGTTCCTGGCCGGGGATGTAGAGGGGCTGGCCGGCCAGCAGCGGCCCGAGCCCCGGCAGTCCGTTGACCTGGACCAGCAGCCAGGGAGAGAGGCGGTGGCGCAGGGCGATGGAGAGAAGCGTCTCCCCGGGTCGGACGACGTAGAGGCCGCCGGGGCGCGGCTCCATCTCCGCGTCGCTGATCGCCAGCGACTGACCGACGTAGAGCTGGGCGGGGTTGACCAGCCCGCTTCGCCGGGCGATCTCCTGGACGGCGATTCCGTAGCGCCGGGCGATCCCCGCCAGCGTCTCCCCCGGCCCGACGGTCCAGGTGGTCCGGGCCGGGAGCGGCCCTGTCGGCGCGGGGATCACCAGTTCTTGACCGACCGCCAAAAGGTTGGGGTCGGTCAGCCCGTTGGCCTGGACGATGGCCTCGACCGTCGTGCTATAGCGTTGGGCGATGGAGAAGAGCGTGTCGCCTGGCCGAACCACGTAGGTGATCGGCCTTTGAGGGGTAGGCGTGGGGGTCAGGGCCAGGGTGATGGCCTCCCCGTTGCTCATGCCTGAGGACTCCGCTGCTGCCACGGCCAGGACCGACGAGGCCAGGAAGAGGGCCGTCGCCAGCAGTAGGGCGAGCCCGGCTCCGAGGATGCGGGAACCACGCCCTGGCTTCTGTTGGGAGTCTCCCTTTTGCCTTTGGACCTTGGAGCTCACATCAACCCTCAAGCAATTCTAGCGTCATCGCAGGGCCATCCAGGAGTAAGCGGATCTGATTCAACACGTCTTCCACTCCAGGCGAGGACTGGGGGCACGCAGTTCCACCACAGAAGCTGCACCTACTTGACGGATAAGCACGGGTACTCTCCCGAAGCGATCTTGTACTCGCAATAGCAAAGCCGCAAAGTCGGCGTCAGCATCCACGACCTGACCATTGTGGATGGCCACAAACTGGCCCAGGTACTGTTTGACCAACTGCTGATGCATAGCGACGAATGCCCTCCCTTCCGCTGCCAATTTCTGATCGGCCAACCTCTCCAATTGCTCCTGGATAGCCTGGCTCACCAACTCTTCAACGCTTATCCGCTTCTCTTGAACAAACTCACGGATTTGCTCCACGAGGTCGGGTGGTATCGTGACCTGATGGGTACTCATCGCATTGCCTCCTGCCGAACGAATTGAATCCGGTCCCCCTGTGCAACGCGGTCGAGCACATCGGGGGAAGCTTCCAGCACGTCGCGGGCCGGCGTCCGGGGCAGGTAGATGGGGCGGAAGGGCCGGGCCAGTCGCTTGTCCACCACCCGCCCCTCGGCATCCAGCCAGAGGACGGCGATGGGAAAGAAGACGAAGAACATATGGATGCTCGTCTCCCAGCGACCGGTCCGCTGGCCCACCAGCAGGATCCCTTCATCCGAGGGAAGTCGTCGGCGAAAGGTGAGGCCCCGCAGCCGACATAGGAAGCTGGCACAGCGCCGCACCCGAGGGACCAGCACCTCCCCCCGGCTCCCATTGTAGGCGATCCACCAGATCATCACACCCCCATCAATTCCGGCCTACTGCTTCATCACCAACGGCAGGAAGATCCGGTTCCTCTCCGGCTCGAAGAAGGCCCCCTTGTTGCTGCTGACGGTGACGTTGCCCGCCCTGTCCACCACCTGGACAAAGAAGGTGACCTCGCCGCTGAGACCGCTCAGGGAGCCCCGCCAGCCGCCCAGGGGCGAAGGGTTCAGGTCAAAGCTCCGCCAGCCACTGCCATCGCTCCAGGTGACGAGCACCCGGTGGATGCCGCTGGCGTCGCGCGGGAAGACGGCGAAGCTCGCCTGGCTCTGGAACTGACGGGCCTCCACCCGGACGATGGCCGGCGGCGTGAAGTCGCTGGAGTACGAGTAGTAGACTCCCAGGGTCATCTCCGTGTAGATCCGTTCCATGCTGGTGCGCCCGTTGTACTGACCCGGCACGACGACCAGCCGGTCTAGGCCACCAAAGCGGTTGACCAGGAAGGGCTGATCGGGGAACCAGCCCTGTCCGGCAAAGCCGGGTTCGGGCAGTGCTACATCGGTCACCGGGCGGGAGATGTAGGGATCGAAACCGGTGATCTCCGTGTACCGACCGGTCAGCAGCAGCGTGCCGTGGGGAAGCGCACCTACTGGGCCGGTGATGAGCACCGTGGCCCGGGGCTGGAGCGGACGTCCGGGGTTCCCCTGGGTGTTCCCGGCGATGCTGAAGAAGTAGCCCGACCGATCCGTTCCCGAGACCGTGTGCAGGGTCAGCGTGGGCCGGATGGTGGCGGTGACCATCCAGAGGCCTCCCGCGAACTGGGGTCCGGAGAGGGTGTAAGAGATGTCCCGCGTCTCCGGCGTCAGCGGGGTGGGCACGCTGACCTCGACCATCGGCAGGCCATAGAGGGTGGCTTCGCTGAGGATCTTCTCGTCGTAGACCCCGAACCCACCGGCGGGCAGGCTGCCCAGGTAGCGCCGTTTGGCTCGGCTGAAGGCCAGCCCCACCGGGACCTTCTGGCTCCGCCCCAGCTCCTGAGCGAAGTAGAACATTAGCCGCTCAGAGAGGGCGATGTCGTCGTCCATCCCGTAGCCATAGCCGGTGTTGGCCAGCCAAAATCCACCCCGACGGGCCAGTGCTTGGGGGAAGTCCATAGCGGCCTGGGGCAACGTGCTGTTGCTATCCGGGACGTTGAGGCCGGCGTGACAGCCCATAGACCAACTCAGGGTGCCGCTGAAGGGGTTGCTGGCTGTGGCGATGTCGGAGGCGTAGAAAAGCCCGCTCAGGTAGTCCGCCGGCTGGCTCCGCCAGTGCTCGAAGTGGGCATTGATGGAAGCCAGGTCGGGCACACCCCCGCTCCGTTCCGGCCAGGCCTGGACAAGGTCGCTACGGGTCCAAGTGTCGCCGACCAACGCTTGGGTGGCGAGGCCCATCGAGCCGAAGGTGCTGCTGATAGCCTGAGCGCTGTCGTTCAGGAAGTCGTAGCCCGTCGCCAAGGCGGTCGTGGCGCTGATCACCGGGGAAGCCAGGTAGGCGTTGATGACCGCCTGGATCTCCTGGGGGGTCTCCACCAACCGCCCCACCGACAGGTCGAGGTTGGGCACCCACAGCCGGCGCCCCCGCCAGCCCAGTTCGTAGCCAGGCCGAACGGCGTAGAAGTTGTCGGTCAGGAAGAAGCCCTGATCCAGCGCCGCGTAGAGCGCCCCTACCTTGACCTTGGCCGCGTCCCGGTACTCCCGCTCGTTGGCGATCTTCGCCTCGTCAGGAACCCGGTAGAAGGGGATCTGTTCATCCCCTCCAACCAGGACCAGATAGCGGATGGAGGGATAGGCGGCCAATGTAGGACTGATGATCTGCTCCCGGATCGCCCGGCCCACGGCGTTGGCCTTCTGGACGCTGCAGTAGTTGAAATTCCAGTCACTGTAGACAGTGGAAACCCAGGAATCCTGCTCCACAGGGATGACTAGCCCCCGCACCGAGGGATGGTCGGCCAGTTGCTTCAGGGCCTGGCTCAGGGGGGCCGTTGCTGTCACCCCGTAGGTCTGATCCAGTCGCGTCTTGTTGACCAGGATGAGGGTCAAGGGGCCGGAGATGGGCACGTAGGTGCCGGTGATGGGCGTCATCGGTGCCGTTAGGGTGTAGGTAGGGACCCAGGTGCAGCCCGGCGTCTGACTCAAGGGCACCGCCTGAGCCCGCAGGTGATAGGGCTTCCCCGACCATTCCCCGTTGTTGTTGATGACCAGGATGTAGTAGAGCCCCGGCTCGTAGACCAGGGTGGAGACCTGCTCCGGCGTCGTCTCCGGACCGGCGCCGATGGCTCGCATCACCCCAATGGCTCGCATCACCCCAATGGCTCGCATCACCCCGATGGCCCGCATCACCCCGATGGCCCGCATCACGCCCGTCGCGTCCACATCCACGGAGTCCTGCAGGTCGCCCAAGGTGTTGGCATCGGTGGCCGGTGGGTCGGTCCGGAGGTCGGCGAAGAGGGCCAGATCGTAATCGGCCGGCAACTCGTCTAGCGTCACGCTCAAGGCCGAGGGCCGGGTGATCTCCACCGCGTACCAGTCCACGTCCTCCGAATGGCCGATCAGGGCGTAGTAGTCGGTATCCAGCGAGATCGTGTAGGCTGTCGTAAAGGTATCGTTGGGTTCGTAGGCATCCTGGAACACATCAGAAGGGACATACCGTTCCAGGACCAAGACGTACAAATCGTAAGCCGGTTGAATGGTGGCCGAACCCTCGAAAAAGGAACCCAACTCCGCCATCGTACGCAGGTCCAGAGAGAGGCTGCCATTGGGGGCCAACGTCGTTGTGATTTCGTGGACCGTCATCCCTCCTAGATCGTAGAAAGTCACTGTCACCGGATTGGCTGCAGAAGCGGAATTCCAAAGGATGATCTCCGAAGCGGTATCAGGCATCCGCACCAGGGCCGGTACAGCGGCGGGATAGAAATCGGACCCCCAACTGGACGGGGCTGCTCCGTAGCCGGCGGCCAGACCTGTCGGTTCGTAGCGCAGGCCGGTGAGGAGGAAGAAATCAGAGAACGAGGAAGAGAAAAGCCCAGTACCCTTCCAGCCGGCAGGAAGCCCGGTGACGGAGTTCAGGGACTGCGGGAGCGTGGCAGAAGGGGCCAGCGTCTGGGTCAAGACCTGATCCCTGTTACCGGTAGCCGCGTTCAAGAAGGTTGTTGTGACCAGCAACGTCCTGGAGATCCCGTTGTAGAGGAAGTACTCGCTGTATGCCCCGCCATCGTCCTTCACCAGGCCAAGCAGGGGAGCCCAGGCGTAAAGGAAGTCGGATCCTCCGTGGGCCTCGGCCTCCCCCGTATCCCGCTCGTTCACGACCACCGTGACAAGGCTCTGCATCGAGGATACGAAGGCCACCCCCTGGAAGCCGACCGGTAAGGAGGGCAGGCTGTCCAGGTCCAGGATCCGAGCACCCAAAGGAGGCACGGAGAGGAACTCCTGGGCAACCGAACTCCCTCCCGAGTCGAGGAAATCCACGGCGACGTCGGCCGTTGTGATGGCATCGGTGTTCATCACAATGAGCCGGCTGTGCCAGCCATCTTGTCCTTTGTTGAGGAAAGGGGCCAGCAGAGCAACGCTGCTCGGCGGCTGCGGGCTTCCCTGGTAGAGCATCAACGTATCCCCAGGGGTGAAGTCGGCTCGACGCAGCCGGACGACGCACATCAAGGACTGGTCACCCTCCACCCTCGCCGTCCCCGTGAAGGGGACACCTAGGGTGGCCGAAAAGGTCTCCAACGGATAGACCACGCTGCTCAGTCCAGAGAGGACATCTCCCAGGGAGTGTAGAGGAGATCCGTTTTCATCATACAGGGTCACGGTGAAAGAAAGGCGCACATCCATACCGTTGTAGATGATCAGAT
>WFUY01000179.1 GCA_015484715.1 Thermoflexales bacterium
AATTAAGGACCGCCCCATTCGTGCATTGGTGAGAAATTCGTGGACGGCCTGCTATGGACCACTCTCTCGCTCACTTGTGGGTAATCACCGCTCACATCTGCCGTTGACAAACGGGGGGAGGTGTGCTATACTTGGCCTCGGGATGCACACGTGTGCAAAACACTGAACGTCATCTTAGAAAAAGGCGGAGCGCTCGCTCCGCGTCCCTCATTTTTGGTGCCGGGCCTGGACAGGCAGAGCGGCTCGCCTGCCAGGAGAGGTTGGAGCACAGCAGAAAGGAGTAGAACGATGGCAGACAATGGGAAGGCCCCTGCGGGATGGCTGGCCACGGATCGGCCAGACCTCTTCTTCGAGGACAACACCGTCGGTCGTCTGAAGAAGGAAATCTGGGAAGCCAGCGACGAGGAGATTGACGCCATCCTGGCCGAGTACGGCATCCCCTCCCCCATCGAGTGGGCCAAGCCGGGCTCCTACATCCAGACGACGCCCCGCCATCAGCTCATCGAGAACCGGCGCAAGAACGACATCGTCTTCATCCCCGTGGGCTGCACCGAGAACCACGGCCTGCACACGGTGAGCGCGATGGACACCCTCTTCGTCAGCGCCATCGTCGAGGGGGTGCGCCGCTACACCGCCAAGCGGGGTGCACCGGTCAACCTGGCACTACCTCCCCTCAACTACGGGGCCCATCCCTACCACCACCTGGGGATGCCGGGCACCGTGGTCGTTCGGGAGAACGTGGTGCGGGAGCTGATGATTGACGTGATGCTGGGCCTCTGGAACGACGGCTTCCGCAAGCAGATCATCATCAACAACCACGGCCACCTCTGGGTGCTGGAGTCGGCGATCCAGCAGTTCCAGAAGCGCTACCAGCTCCCCGGCATCTTCCGGGTGATTGACTGGCATCGGGCGGTGCGCGAGTTCTTCCGCACCAAGGAGCGGGGTGGGCCGTGGGAGACCAACTTCGTCCACGCCGACGAGTCGGAGACCTCCATCGGGCTGCTCCTCTTCCCGGAGATGGTGGATATGGAGTACGCCGTGGACACCCAGGGGAAGAGCTACCTGCCGGAGGGCCACTTCGACAAGTCGGTGGACCCCTTTGGCCGGCCCAGCCGCTGGTCGGAGGGGGAGGGCCACTTCGCCATCGAGATCGCGGCCACGCCGGAGGGGGTAGTGGGGAAGGCGACGCTGGGCGATCCCCAGAAGGCAAAGCGCCCCCTGGCGGCGATCCTCCGCTACCTGACCCTCCTCAACGACCAGATCCTGGAAGCCTTCCCGCCGGGGACGGTGCCGCCGGTCGAGGAGGTGACGCTCCGCACGGCCGAGGAGATGGAACCCTTCCTGCGCGAGCCCCTCAGCCCCGGCTGGAAGCCGGTCTACGCGCTGCCCCGTATCGGGCAGGGCACGGAACTCTGATCGGCCCGGAACGGCAACCCGTTGGAATCGAGCAGGAGGCTCATCGAAGCGAGCCTCCTGCTTTCCTATCCAACCCGCTCCCATTCGCGTGCCTTCGCGTTCCTTCGTGGACAGCTCACCACGGTTCCCCGGGGGGCGATCACCGGCCAAATCCCGGTGATTACCCACATCTTTGGAGATAGGGGGACCAGCCGTCCACGAATGGGGCACGAATACACGAATGAAGGACCGCCTCATTCGTGTATTCGTGGGAAATTCGTGGACGGCCTGCTACGGACCACTCCCTCGCCCACTTGTGGGTAATCACCGCCCCAATCCCCTTGACAGGAACCCCGTTTTCCGTTACCATCTCATCAGACGGACGATGGATTCCACCTCGCCTGTGGGAGGAGCGCGATGGAGTACACACGCCTTGGCCGCACCGGCCTCAAGGTCAGCCGGCTCTGTCTGGGAACGATGAACTTTGGCCCCGAGACGAGCGAGGCCGACAGCTTCGCCATCATGGACCGGGCGCTGGAGCTGGGGATCAACTTCTTCGACACCGCCAACGTCTACGGCTGGCGGCGAGGTGAGGGGGTCACCGAGCAGATCATCGGCCGCTGGCTGGCCCAGGGGGGCGGTCGCCGGGAGCAGATCGTCCTGGCCACCAAGGTCTACGGGGCTATGGGCGACGGCCCCAACGACCGGGGGCTCTCCGCCTACCACATCCGGCGGGCCTGCGAGGAGAGCCTGCGCCGCCTCCAGACGGACCACATTGACCTCTACCAGATGCACCACGTGGACCGGGAGACGCCCTGGGAGGAGATCTGGCAGGCGATGGAGCAGTTGGTGCGGGAAGGGAAGGTGCTCTACGTGGGGAGCAGCAACTTCGCCGGCTGGCACATCGCCCAGGCCCAGTGCGCCGCCGCCGAGCGCCACTTTATGGGGTTGGTCTCGGAGCAGAGCCTCTACAACCTCAGCGCCCGGACCATCGAGCTGGAGGTGATCCCCGCCTGCCGCGCCTACGGGCTGGGGGTGCTCCCCTGGAGCCCGCTGGCGGGGGGGATGCTGGCCGGCGCCCTGCGGAAGGTCAAGGAGGGCCGACGGGCCTCGAAGCGGGTGCAGGAGGCGGTGGAACGCCATCGGACCCAACTGGAAGCTTACGAGTCGCTTTGCCGGGAGCTAGGGGAGAGGCCGGCCGACGTGGCCCTGGCCTGGCTGCTGCACAACCCCGACGTCACCGCGCCCATCATCGGGCCACGCACGTTGGAGCAACTGGAGAGCAGCATGCGGGCCTTGGAGATCCGCCTCTCCGACGAGGTGTTGGCGCGGCTGGACGAAATCTGGCCTGGCCCTGGCGGCGAGGCCCCTGAAGCGTATGCCTGGTAGGCAGCTCTAAGGGGGAACCTATGAAGAGGATTGCCATCACCGGCGCTTCCGGCTACATCGGACAGCGGCTGCTGGCCCGGCTGGAGGCGGAGCCGACCGTCGAGCGGGTCCTGGCCCTGGACATCCGCCCTCTCCCCTCCCCCTCCCCCAAGGTGACCTTCGTCGAGCACG
>WFUY01000180.1 GCA_015484715.1 Thermoflexales bacterium
GTACCCGCTGATCCACCTGGGCCGCACCTGGCGCTTCTACTGGATGATCCCCTACCCCAACCAGCGCCAGCTCTGGCCCAACTTCCACTCGCCGTTGATGTGGGACATGATGGCCATCTTCACTTACCTGATCGGGAGCACCCTCTACCTCTACCTTCCCCTGATCCCCGACCTGGCGATGGCCCGGGACCACTGCGTCCGAGGCTGGCGGCGAAAGCTCTATCGCATCCTGGCTCTGGGATGGCGGGGCACCGAGGGGCAGTGGAGCCACCTGCAGACTGCCATCACCATCTTCGCCTTCGTCATCATCCCGGTGATGTTCAGCGTCCACACTATCGTCTCCTGGGACTTCGGGATGACGATGGTCCCTGGGTGGAGCAGCAGCATCTTCGGCCCCTACTTCGTCACCGGCGCGATCTTCTCCGGCGTGTCGGCCGTTGCCACCGTCCTCCTCATCGTGCGCAAGACGATGCACCTAGACTACTTCTTGCGGGAAGAGCACTTCGACGCGCTGGGCAAGCTGATCCTGGTCTTCTCCTTCGCCTGGACCTACTTCTTCTTCGCCGACTACCTAACGGAGTGGTACGGTGGCGAAGCGGTGGGCCATCAGATTCTGACCCTCCAGGCGAGAGGACCGGTAGCTCCCCTCTGGTACACGATGCTGGCGACCAACATCCTGATCCCTTGGCTGACGTTGTGGAACAAGAAGGTCCGCACCTCCCCGACCGCGCTGCTGCTGGTCACGCTGGGGGTCAACGTGGGGATGTACATCGAGCGGTACATCATCGTGGCCGGCTTCCTGACCCGGAACCGCATGCCCTTCGATTGGGGAGCCTACAACCCCTCGCCGGTGGAGCTGCTGATCAGCATCGGCTCTCTCTCCCTCTTCGTCCTGCTCTACGCCCTGGTTTCCCGGCTCATCCCCCTGGTGCCCGTCTGGGAAGTGCACGAGGGCCAGATCGCCCATACCTTGCGGCGGATCGGGCGGACGCTGGTGCCCTCGGTGGCCGAGATGGAATAGGAGGGTGCGATGGCAGAACCGATCGTCTTGATGGGACTTTTCAACGAGGTGGACCCGGCAGCCGACGCGCTGGATGAGCTGCGGGCGTTGGGCATCTCCGACGATGAGATCACCGTCATCTCCGGGGTTCCCTATTCCCATCACGCGCTGGGCCGTCCTAAGCCCTGGGAACGGCTGCCCTTCTTCAGCCTGGCCGGCGCCCTGGTGGGCTTTGGGGTCGGCATCTTCTTCAACGTGGGCACGCCCCTGCTCTACAGCATCCGCGTGGGAGGGCAACCGCTTGTCCCGATCCCTCCCTCGGCCGTGATCACCTATGAGTTCACAATGATGGGGCTCATCATCGCCACCTTCCTGGGAGTCCTGTGGCAGAGCGGCTTTCCCACTTACAGTCCGAAATACTACGACCCAGAGATCGCAATGGGGCGCATTGGCATCTTCTTCCGCTGTCCACCGGCGAAAGAAGAACAGGCCCGTGCCGTCCTGGCCCGGTGTGGGGCCGAGAAGATCCAACGAGCGGAGCGGAGGCCACTATGACGCGACGGATTCTCATCACTTTGGCAATCTTGGCCAGCCCCCTCGTCGTGGCCCTTCTGGCGACCTACGAGATCGTCCGCGTGGACTTCGTCAGCTTTATGGAGAACCAGCCCTCCGTGGATTATCAGGAGGGGCCTCGGCGGCTCCCTGCTGAGGGGGCGGTGGCCTTCTCAGCCGAGGCACGCCCCGCGATGGCCGATACCTTTCCTCTCAACCCGGTCCCGGCTGACGCGGTCTCCCTGCAACGGGGCGCTGTGCTGTACAACCTGCACTGTGCCCTCTGCCACGGTGAGGAGGGTGCCGGCGATGGTCCAATCGTCGAATTTTGGAAGGAGGACGCCAACAAGCCGGCCGATCTGCGGGATGAGCGCATCGTCTCTCAGCCGGATGGGGCCCTCTACCTGACCCTGACCGACGGTTTTGGTGCGATGCCGGCGCTGGCTGAGAACCTGACCCCGCGTGAGCGCTGGGACGTGATCAACTACGTTCGTAGCCTGCAAGCCGCACAGGGCCAGTGAGGTAAAGGAGATTTTGGCATGAAAGCTCGCACACGACGACTCGCTGCGCTGTTTCTCTTCCTTAGCTTGTTGCTCTTCGCCTGTAGCAATCCACAACCCCTTCCCAC
>WFUY01000181.1 GCA_015484715.1 Thermoflexales bacterium
GGCTCTTCGCCTGGCTGCGGGTGGATGGCAAGGCGGTGCCCATCAACTTGGGAGACTTGGTGACGCTGTTCGCCGTGAAGCGTGAGGCGTGAAGCGTGAAGCGTGAAGCGTGAGGCGTGAAGCGTGAGGCGTGAAGCGTGAAGCGTGAAGCGTGAAGCGTGAAACGTGAAGCGTGAAACGTGAAGGGGAGGGGAAGATGAGCCAGGAATACGAAGCGATCATCGGCATGGAGGTCCATGCCCAACTGCTCACCCGGTCCAAGATGTTCTGCCGCTGTGCCGTGGTGGAGGATGTGGGGGACCTGCCCCCCAACACCTACGTCTGCCCCGTCTGCACGGGGATGCCGGGCACGCTGCCGGTCATCAACCAACGGGCGGTGGAGTACACCATTATGACCGGTCTGGCGCTGAACTGCCAGATCGCCGAGGCGAGCGTCTTCGCCCGCAAGAACTACTTCTACCCCGATCTTCCCAAGGGCTATCAGATCTCCCAGTACGAGCTCCCCCTGGCCTCCAACGGCTGGCTGGAGATCGAGACGGAGGCGGGCCGGCGGCGCATCGGCATCCGGCGCGTCCACCTAGAGGAGGATACGGGCAAGCTCTACCACGTGGGCGACCACAGCCTGGTGGACTTCAACCGGGCCGGCGTGCCCCTCATCGAGATCGTCACCGAGCCCGACTTCCGCTCCGCCGACGAGGCCTACGCCTACTTGGTGAAACTGCGCACCATCCTGCGCTACCTGGAGGTCTCCAGCGGCGATATGGAGAAGGGGGCGATGCGTTGTGAGGCCAACATCTCCCTGCGGCCCGTCGGCTCGGACCAACTGGGCGTCAAGACGGAGATCAAGAACCTCAACTCCTTCCGGGCGGTCCGCCTGGCCCTGGCCTACGAGATCCAGCGCCAACGGGAGATCCTGGAGGCGGGGGGCGAGGTGCTCCAGCAGACGATGGGCTGGGATGAGCAGCGGGGGATCACCGTGCCCCAGCGGAGCAAGGAGTACGCTCACGACTACCGCTACTTCCCGGAGCCGGACCTCCCGCCGCTGGAGGTGAGCCGGACCTGGGTGGAGGAGATCCGAGCCCGGCTGCCGGAGTTGCCCGACGCCCGCAAGGAGCGGTTCATCCAGGAGTACGGCCTGCCGGCCTACGACGCCGGCGTGCTGGTGGCCGACCGGGCGGTGGCCGACTACTTCGAGGCCGCCGTCCAGGTGGGCGACGGGCGGGTGGCCCCCAAGACGATCAGCAACTGGATCACGGGGGAGCTCTTCCGCCTGCTCAACGAGGCGGGGCAGGAGATCGCCCAGGCTCAGGTGACGCCGGAGGCCCTGGTCACCATCATCCGCCTGGTCCAGGAGCGGACGATCAACATCAACACCGGCAAGGAGGTGCTGGCGAAGGTCTTCGCCACAGGCCGCTCCCCCCGGGCCATCGTCGAGGAGGAAGGGCTGGCCCAGATCTCCGACGCCGAGGCCCTGGTGGGCATCGTCGAGCAGGTGATCGCCGAGAACCCCGGCCCCGTGGCCCAGTATCGGGGCGGGAAGAAGACGGTGCTGGGCTGGTTCGTCGGCCAGGTGATGAAGGCGACCCGGGGGAAGGCGAATCCGCAACTGGTGAAGACGCTGCTCCAGGAGCGGCTGGAGCAAGAAGAAGGGTGACCGGCCCCTGCAACGTGCCGATCACCCGATGGAGGAAGAGGAGGCTCGGGGGCCAGGATTCGAACCTGGATAGCGGGATCCAAAGTCCCGCGTCCTGCCGTTAGACGACCCCCGACTGTTGGAAACCCCGGCTTCCCGGGGGATTTTAGGGCTCAGGCCCCGGCTCCCGTCCCAGTGGGTTCGGGAGCCGGGGGGTTTTGAGCCAACACCTGCTTCTCAAAAAAAGACGGACGCAGTGCTCACCCGGCCCGCGCCCGTCCGATGGTGCTCCTCATCTCCTGGTTCTGGGTGAGGATCGCGCACCCCTTCCGGCGCAGGGTCGTGGCGAGGCACCCTGTTGGCCGGTATCAGCCGTTCGGAAGGGGGAAGGCCCTTCCGGCCCGCCTTTGGAACCCCGGCCCCAGGCCGATGGCGCTGGGAGCCACTGCCGCCTATTGCCCGGCTCGTCCATCACTCTCGGACCTCCACGGCTGTCCGATCCAGCATCTGCAGGATGTCCGATCCCCGGATGAAAACGCGGCGCACCCCGTTGGGCCGGCTGACCCGCAGTTGCCCGGAGGCGATGAGCCGCTTAAGCGTGCTCAGGCTAATGCCCAGCAACGCCGCCGCCTCCTCGCGGGAGTAGATGGCATTGGGGTGAACGACCGGCTTTTCCACGGGGGCTCTCCTCGCCTGGTACAGCACATCCCCATTCTACCACAGCTTGACCACGATGTCAAGGGGTTTGTGCGGCCTTCTAGGGTCATCTAGGGCTCTCTACGGATCAACTTTACAAGCGGGGATGGTCGTCTGTCCCTTCGTCTGCGTGGGATCGGCCGAGGGCGTGGCTTCGCTCGTTCCACGCTTCCTCGAGATTCTCCTCGAAGTCACGGAGACACCGGAGGTGGTGAGGACGAAGAGCTTCCCTACGAGAGCTTTGCCATCACTCGCTCCCAAGTGGGCTGAGGTAGCGGGCGACGACCCAGCCGATCCGCCCCTGGTCGTCCCGCACTTGGACCCAGAGCTCCCCTTCGACCTCCTGGGAGCGGTTGAGGAGTTCCACCCGAGCGCCCTCGGCCAGCAC
>WFUY01000182.1 GCA_015484715.1 Thermoflexales bacterium
CTACTGGAAGGTCTACCCCGACCTCCCCGGAGGACCTAGAGAAGAAGGGAAAAAGTAGGGAACCGATGATGCTCAACCTTCGGGAGTACCACCGTCCAACCGACCTGGAGGAAGCCGTCCGGCTGCTGCGCCGGCGCGAGACACGCACCGTTCCCCTGGCCGGCGGCACCACCCTCGTGCCCTCCCGGCGCCGTGATGTGGAGGCCGTTGTAGACCTGGCCGACCTGGGACTGGCCTACATCCGCTCGGAAGGGGATCGGCTACGCATCGGTGCCACCACGACGCTTCAGCAGTTGGCCGAGGCCCCATTGCTGAGCGATCCACCGGCCGGCCAGACCTTCCTACGGCTGCTGGCGGAGACGGCCCACGCCACCGCCCCCAGCACCCTGCGCACGGCGGCCACCGTCGGCGGGATCCTGGCCGCTCCCCAGGCCAGCACCCCCCTCATCGTTGCCCTGCTGGCCCTGGACGCCCACCTGACCCTCTGGGCACCCCAACCCCGCCAGACCTCGTTGGAGAGCTTCCTGGCCTACCGAGAGCGACTGCTGGCCGATGGGGCGCTGATCACCGAGGTCAGCCTGCCCTTGCCCAGACCCGACGATCCGCCGGCCAGGGCCGCCTGGGCCTGGGTGGGGCGAACCCCCCACGACCAGCCCATCGTCTGCGCCGCCGCCTGGCTGGTCCGCGCCGGCGACACCGTTCAGGCGATACGTCTGGCCCTGGGGGGTGTGGCCGATCACCCCATCCGCCTCCCGGCCCTCGAACGGGAACTCCAGGGGGCTCCCCTGGATGCGGCAACGCTGACGCTTGACATCCCCAATCCGCCGTCGGACTTTCTGGGCAGTGCCGAATACCGGCAGGCGATGGCCCTGCAACTGGCTCGCCGTGCCCTAGCTCAAGCTTGGGGAAGATAAACGACGGATGACATCCCTCTACGCAGCCATTGTAGAAGCGCAGAGAAACGGCCAACCGGTTGCGATGGCCACCGTCATCCGGGCCCGGGGCTCCGTCCCCCGAGGGGCCACGGCTCGGATGCTGATCTATCCCGACGGACGCACCCAGGGGACCGTCGGCGGGGGAGAACTGGAGCACCGGGTCATCCAGACGGCGCTGGAGGTCCTACGCAGCGGACAGGCCCGCCTCGAGCACTACTCCCTGGCCGGCCCCCGGTCTGAGAGCGTCGGCGTCTGCGGCGGTGAGATGGAGGTCTTCATCGAACCGATCCTCCCCCCGCCCCAGGTGCTCATCCTGGGCGCCGGCCACGTGGGCAAGGCCGTCGCCCACCTGGCTCGGTGGCTGGGCTTCCGCGTCATCGTCGCCGATGACCGGCCTGAGCTCTGCACCCCGGAGCAGATCCCCGACGCCGACGAACTCCTCGTTGGTTCCCTGGGAGAAGTGGTCCGTCAGGTTCCCATCAACGCCCAGACCTACGTGATCAGCGTGACACGAAGCTACACCCTTGACGTGGAGACCTTACCCTACCTCCTCGAGACGGAAGCAGCGTACATCGGCGTCATCGGCAGCCGCCGGCGCTGGGTGACGGCGACCAAGGCGCTGCAAGAGAGGGGCGTGCCCGAGGAGGCGATCCGGCGCATCCACAGCCCCATCGGGCTGGCCATCCACGCCGAGACGCCGGAGGAGATCGCCGTCAGCATTATGGCCGAGATCATCCAAGTGCGGAACCGGCGAGAGCGCCTGCGCAGCGCCCCCGCTCCCTCGGCCCCTTCATCTGACTCCGGCGGCCGATAGCCCAACGACCGGACCCGGCTTCCCCATCCCCGTCGGACGACATCCCCGGCGGACCGGGTAGCCTCCGGTCCCACCCAGAGCACGACGACGGAAGGTGACCCTATGTGGCACAACTTCTACACCGTCACATCCGTGGAAGAAGCCCTGCGGCTGCTGGCGGAGCACGGGGAGCGAGCCCGGCTCATCGCCGGCGGCACCGATCTGGTCCTGGAGATGGAACGCCGGCAGCGCCCCGGCGTGGAGACGCTCGTTGACATCAGCCGTGTCGCCGGCCTCGACCGCATCCGGCTCGATGACGAGGGCTGGATCCGCCTGGGGCCGCTGGTGACCCACAACCAGGTGATCGCCTCGGCCCTCTGCGTCGAGCGGGCCTTCCCCCTGGCTGCCGCCTGCTGGGCCGTCGGTGCCCCCCAGATCCGCAACACGGGCACGGTGGCGGGCAACCTGATCACCGACAGCCCGGCCAACGACACCATCCCGCCCCTCTGGGCGATGGACGCTCGCCTCACCCTGCGCAGCCTCCGGGGCGAGCGCACCATCCCCCTCGCCGACTTCTACCGGGGGGTCCGCCAGGTGGACCTGGCCCCCGACGAGATGGTGGTGGAGATCGCCTTCCCTGCGCTGCGGGAGAACCAGCGGGGGACCTTCCTGAAGCTGGGGTTGCGCCGGGCCCAGGCCATCGCCGTCGTCAACGTCGCCGTGCTGCTGACCTTCGACGGTGGGCCGGACGGGATGGTGACCGACGCCCGCATCACGCTGGGCAGCGTGGCCCCCACCATCGTGCGGGCCGAGGAGGCCGAGGCCCTGTTGGTGGGCCATCCCCTTGATGAGGAGCGCATCGCCCAGGCCGCCCGCCTGGCCGCCCAGGCCGCCCGCCCCATTGACGATGTGAGGGGCTCCGCCGCCTACCGCCGTCGTATGGTCGAGGTCTTCACCCGGCGGGCGCTCCGGCAGGTGTGGCGGGGCGAGGAGCGGGCCGGCTGGCCCCAGGACCCGCCCTTGCTCTGGGGCAAGACCAACGGCCACTTCCCCCCCCTGGCCGGCCGGACCATCGTGCACCGGGAGGGAGGGCCGGAACCGATCCAGACGGTCGTCAACGGGCGGGCCGTCACCGTACACGGGGCCAACGACAAGACCCTGCTGCGGATGCTGCGGGAAGATGTGGGGCTCACCGGCACCAAGGAGGGCTGTGCCGAGGGGGAGTGCGGAGCCTGCACGGTCCTCCTGGACGGCATCGCGGTGATGAGCTGCCTGGTGCCGGCCCCCCGTGCTCACGGGGCCAGCATCGTCACCGTCGAAGGGCTCCGGGAAGACGGTCGGCTGCACCCCCTCCAGGAAGCGTTCATCAAGACGGGAGCCGTCCAGTGCGGCTACTGCACCCCGGGGTTCCTGATGGCCGGCGCTGCCCTGCTGGCGGAGAAGCCCCATCCCGCCCCCGAGCAGGTCCGTCAGAGCATCACCGGCAACCTCTGCCGATGCACCGGCTACTACAAGATCCTGCGGGCCTTTGAAGAGGCGACAAGGGAGTAGGGGAGGATGACTTACACTTACACGGTCATCATACGACCGGACCCTGAGAGCCCCGGATGGTGGAACGCGGAAGTACCTGCTCTGCCCGGCTGTGTTTCTTGCGGCCGCAGCTTTGATGAAGCCCTCGCCATGATCCGTGAAGCCATCGAGGGATACTTGGCCGTCCTCCTTGAGGAAGGAGAAGAAGCTCCCAGAGATGTAATGAGCGCCCGAATCCCCGTTGAGGTTGACCGTGCCCCCACGCCCGCGTGAAGTGCTGAAGGTACTACGTCGTCTGGGATTCGAGGAGCGCCGGCAGACGGGCAGTCATCGGATCCTGCGGCATCCCGATGGACGGCAGGTTGTCGTGCCAATGCACCCCCGTGAAATCCCTATGGGTACGCCCCGGAGTATCCTGAAACAAGCAGGCATCACCCTCCAAGAGTTCGAGGAGCTGAGACGGAGGAAGCGCCGATGAGCTCCCATCGCGTGATCGGTCGGTCCGTCCCCCGGGTGGACGCCCGGAGCAAGGTCACCGGCGAGGCCCTCTTCCCGGGCGACCTCTCGATGCCCGGTATGCTGCATATGAAAATCCTCTTCGCCGAGCGGCCCCACGCCCGCATCCGGCGCATAGACACCAGCAGAGCAGAGGCCCACCCCGGCGTCGTGGCCGTTTTCACCGCCAAAGACGTGCCCGTCAACGAGTACGGCCTGCAGATGCCCGACCAGCCGGTCCTCTGCGGCCCCGGCTCCGACAAGCCCGGCGCCGACGTCGTCCGCTTCGTCGGCGACCAGGTAGCCCTCGTCGTGGCCGAGACAGAGAAGGCCGCCGCTCAAGCCTTGGCCCTCATCGAGGTCGAGTACGAAGACCTGCCCGTCGTCACCGACCCCGTCGAGGCGATGCAGCCTGACGCCCCCCTCGTCCATCCGGAGCGGGGCGACAGCAACGTCCTCGTCCACTACCGGGTGCGCAAGGGGGATGTAGACGAGGGCTTCGCCCAGGCCGACGTGGTCGTCGAGGGGGAATACCGCCTCCCCTTCCAGGAGCACGCCTACCTCCAGCCCGAGGCCGGCCTGGCCTACGTGGACGAGGAAGGGCGGGTGACCGTCCAGGTGGCCGGGCAGTGGATCCACGAAGACCAGGAGCAGATCGCCCACGCCCTGGGCCTCCCCCTGGAGCAGGTGCGGGTCGTCTACCCCGCCGTCGGTGGGGCCTTCGGCGGCCGCGAGGATATGTCCGTCCAGATCGTCCTGGCCCTGGCCGCCTGGAAGCTCCGGCGCCCGGTCAAGATCGTCTGGAGCCGCCGGGAGTCCATCATCGGCCACGGCAAGCGCCACCCGATGCGCATCCGGGCCCGCTGGGGAGCCACCCGCGAGGGGAAGATCGTTGCCGCCCAGGTCGAGGTGATCGCCGATGCCGGCGCTTACTGCTACACGACCAACAAGGTCCTGGGCAACACGACCGTCACCTGCACCGGCCCTTACGAGATCCCCCACGTCAAGGTGGATGTCTACGGCGTCTACACCAACAACCTCCCCACCGCCGCCTTCCGGGGCTTCGGTGCGCCCCAAGGGGCCTTTGTCGCCGAGATGCAGGTGAACAAGCTGGCCGAGGCGCTGGGTATGGACCCGGTGGAGTTCCGGCTGCGCAACGTCCTGCGGGAGGGCAGCCTGATGTCCGTGGGCACCCCCGTGCCACCGGGCGTCACCATTGGACCGGTCATCGAGGCCGCAGCCCGGGCCGGGGGCTGGACCCAGGACGAAAGGGGATGGCACCGCCCGGAGGGACCCTCCCCTCGGCGCGGGATCGGCTTTGCCGCCGGCTTCAAGAACATCGGCTTCAGCTTTGGCTATCAGGAGAACAGTTGGGCCCGCATCGAGCTGCGGGGGGATGGGGAGATCGAAGAGGTTTGGCTCACCTACGCCGGTGCCGAGGTCGGCCAGGGCCACCACACCGTCATCTGCCAGATGGCCGCCGAGGCCGTCGGCGTTCCGCTGGAAAAGGTCCACCTGGTCACCGCCGACACGCTCAACAGCCGCAACGCCGGCAGTGCCTCCGCCTCTCGAGGCACCTTTATGGCCGGCAACGCCATCCGGGGGGCTGCCCGCAAAGCCCTGGCCGCCTGGCACGACGAGGAGCGGCCGGCCATCGGCGAACACACCTACCTGGCCCCCAAGACCACCCCCTTCGACCCGGAGACGGGCCACAGCATGCCCAACTTCACCTACGGTTACGTCGCCCAGGTCGTCGAGGTCGAAGTGGATGATGAGACCGGCTTCATCCACGTGCGGCGCGTCATCTCGGCCAACGACGTCGGGCAGGCCATCAACCCCCAGCTCATCGAGGGACAGATCGAGGGGGGCGTCGTCCAGGCCCTGGGCTACGCCGTGCTGGAGGAGTTCAAGACCCAGAACGGGTACGTCCTCACCGACCGGCTTAGCACCTACCTGATCCCCACCGTGCTGGACATCCCCGACCGGGTCGAGTCGGTCATCCTGGAGTACGCCGACCCCGAAGGGCCGTGGGGGGCGCGAGGGATGGGGGAGATGCCCTACCTGCCCCTGGCCCCGGCCCTGATCGCCGCCGTCCGCGACGCCACCGGCGTCTGGTTCGACGAGATTCCCCTGACTCCTGAACGGGTGGCTATGCGGCTGAAGGGAGCGTCGTGAAGGCACGTCGTCAAGTCAGCCTACCCTCCCGCAGGTCACCGGTCGAGGGCGCTTTCAGCCCCGATGGGCCATTTGAAGCACGGTTTCGCGTCGGAAACGCGCCTAACCTGCGGGAGGGTAAACAGTTACCCCAACATCTCCAAGGAGGTCCTGTGAGTTCGGTCATCCATCCCGACCAGATTCCCGTCGCCCATCCCCCTCGGCGCAAGCCGCCCTGGCTGCGGGTGAGGCTGCCTACCGGCCCCAACTACCGGCACCTCAAGCACCTGATGCAGGTCAAAGTCCTGCACACCGTCTGCGAAGAGGCGATGTGCCCTAACTTGGGCGAGTGCTGGGGGCGAGGGACGGCGACCTTCCTCCTCTTGGGCGACGTCTGCACCCGCAGTTGCCGCTTCTGCAACATCAAGACGGGACGCCCCGGCCCCGTGGACGAAGAGGAACCCCGCCGCGTGGCCGAGGCGGTGCGGGCGATGGGGCTCCGGCACGCCGTCCTCACCTCGGTCAACCGGGATGAGTTGCCCGACGGAGGCGCTCACATCTTCGCCCGCACCATCGAGGAGCTTCGCCGGCTGGTTCCCGGCTGCACCGTCGAGGTCCTCATCCCCGACTTCAAAGGCGACCGGGAGGCCCTCAAGATGGTGATGGACGCCCGCCCGGAGATCCTCAACCACAACGTGGAGACGGTCCCCCGCCTCTACCGCCTCGTCCGGCCCCAGGCCATCTACGAGCGCTCCCTCCGGGTCCTGCAGATGGCCAAGGAGATGGATCCTGACGCCATCACCAAGTCGGGGCTGATGGTGGGGCTGGGCGAGACGTGGGAGGAGGTGCTCCAGGTGATGCGGGACCTGCGGGCCCACGAGGTGGACATCGTCACCATCGGCCAGTACCTGCGCCCCACCCGTAAGCACCTGCCGGTGGCCCGTTACTGGCATCCCGACGAGTTCGCCCGCCTGCACGAGGAGGGGATGGCAATGGGCTTCCGATGGGTGGAGAGCGGTCCTCTGGTGCGCAGCAGCTACCACGCCGAGGGTCAGGCCCGGACGCTCATCAGGGGGGAAGGATGATGAGCCGGCAGGGCCACGTCTTCCAGATCAACATCTCCCACGGTGGGGTGCCCAAACACCCCATCCGCGAAGCGGAAGTCACACGGCTGGGGATCGTGGGCGATCATCAGAACGACACCGAACACCACGGGGGTCCTGAACGGGCCCTCTGCCTCTTCTCCCTGGAGCGTATCCTGGCCCTCCAGGCCGAAGGCCACCCCATCTTCCCCGGCTCCACCGGCGAGAACATCACCGTCGTCGGCCTGGACTGGTCCCAGGTCACAGCGGGAACCCGCCTCCAACTGGGCGATGAGGTGCTGATCGAAGTGACCCGCCACACGACCCCCTGCGCCACCATCCGGGATTCGTTCGTCGGAGGGAACTACAGCCGTCTCTCCCAGAAGCGTCACCCCGGCTGGTCGCGGGTTTACGCCCGGGTACTGCAGCCCGGACGCATCCGTATCGGCGACACCGTGCGACTCCTGCCATAGCCCCCCGAGAGGCACAAGGAGCATCCCAATGGCCAGCAGAGCCCAGGATTGGCTCGACCAGGCATGGCGCGACCTGGAACACGCCCGGGCCGACCTGACCGGAGGCTACCACGAATGGGCCTGCTTCAGCGCCCAGCAGGCCGCCGAGAAGGCGCTCAAGGCCCTCTACCAACACCTGAAAGGTGAAGCCTGGGGGCATTCCGTGAAGCGGCTGCTGGAAGAACTCCCGGAGGCGGTCGGTGTCTCCCCCGAGTTGGTGGATTGTGGTCGCATCCTGGACCGCTTTTACATCCCCACCCGCTATCCGAATGGATTCGACTATGGCAAACCGGCCGACTACTACACCGCAACCGACAGCCGGCAGGCCATCGGCTGTGCGGAGAAAATCCTCCGGTTCTGTACGGACCGCCTTTCTCGATAGGGATAAGGCCATCGCCGAGCTGACCGAGGCGGCGCACCGGCTGCTGGACCGAGACAGCCGGGTGATCGCCGTCGGGTTGTTCGGTTCCTTGGCCCGGGGCGATGCCTTGCCCAGCAGCGACGCCGATCTGCTGATCGCCCTGCGCGAGCACCCTCATCGGCGCTGGTTTGACCGGATTCCCGAGTACAGCGATCCCTTCACCGGCACCTCGCTGCCTGTAGAGGTCTTCCCTTACACGTGGGATGAACTGGCCCGACTGGCATCCCAGCGGGGCCTCCTGCGCACGGCTCTGAGGGAGCTCATCCCTCTGGGAGGGGATGCCGACATCTGGCACCGCTTGCGCGAGATGGGAGCGGAGACCTGATGCTCGACCGACCTCTCCACCCGATGGTCGTCCACTTCCCCATCGCCCTCTACCTGCTGGGGGTGCTCTTCACCCTGGGCACCCTCCGACAGCACCGGGACGACTACGAGCGCTTCGCCGGATGGGCCTTCCTACTGGCCTGGATCAGCGGCCTCGTGGCCGCTCTCGTCGGCGTCGTGGACCAGGGGACCCTGGACCCCAACGATCCCCGGCGCGGCCCCATCAACAACCACATCACCGCCGGCATCGCCTTCCTCATCCTCAGCGGCTTGGTCGTCTACGTCCGCATCCGCTGGCCCGACCCCCTTCGGAGCTCTCGGCGCTCCCTCTACCTGGCGTTGATGGCCGCCGGTGTCATCGTCTTGATCGTCGCCGGCTGGCTGGGCGGGGAACTGGTCTACGGGCTGAAAGTGGGGATCGAATGAAAACAGCCCCGGAAAGGAGGATTCCGGGGCTGTAAGTCTGACGGATGGGGGAGGCAGACTACACGTCCTCGCCCAAAGTTTCCTCCTCAGGCTCAATGACCTCGAAGCCGGCCTCTCGCAGGGCCTGGGCACGCCGACTGTGGATGGCGGCGGTGACGAGGATCACCCGCGCCGGCGTGACGCCCACCTCGTCGGCGTACAGCTTCCGCTTGCGCTCCAGGCGCTCCTGAATCTTCGGCCCCACGCTGGCCGCAATTTCCACCAAAATGTGCTGCCCGTCCGCGATGACGATGTCGAACTGCTCCCCCCGAATCACCCGGGATTCGACCCTGGCCCCAAAGGACTCCTCCAGCAGCGTCTTGACCGTCTGGCGGAACACGCTTTCGTTGCGAATCCCCCAGCGGCTGCCCAGACGGTCTATGGCCTTGTGGAGCTCCCGGAACCCCTCCCGCATCTCCGTCTCCAAGCGATCTATGACCTGGTAGACCTCTCGGAACCCCTCCCGCATCTCCGTCTCCAGGCGATCCATACGTTGCTCAAGCTGGTCGAGACGTTGGTCAACTTGCTCAAAGCGCCGGTCAACCTGCTCAAAGCGCTGAGCCGTCTCCCGGCGGAACTCCCGCACTTCCGTCTCCAGGCGGTCCACGCCATCCAAGCGATGTTCGAGCTGCGCAAAGCGCTGCTCCGTCTCCTGGCGCGAGGGAAACAGCTCCAGCATCATCCCCCAGATCTCGTGCCGGGTCTCCGGGTGTTCCCGGATGAAACGGGGGATCTCCACCCGCAAGATTTCACGGATCTTCTCCAGGTCAACACTCATCACCCACCTCGCCTTAAGCTATGGCACGGAGTGCCCCGTCCACCCCATCGAGAAGTCTACAAAAGGGCACAGGAATTATACACGAAAATGTTTATCGCGCAAGTCCGCGCCCCTTCGTCACCGCAGTGGACGCTTGGAGGGGATACCCGGTCGGCGAGGGTACTTCTCCGGCGTCGTCGCCACCTTGTCCACCACCACCAGGTAGCGGGTCTCGGCCAGGCCGGGCAGCTCCACCGGGATCAGCCGGTTGACCTCACCTCCCAGCAGGGTGATCGCCCGCTCGGCCCGCGTCACCTCGGCCGGCGCATCCTCCCCCTTCTGGGCCAGGCAATGCCCTCCCACCCGACAGAGCGGGAGCAGGTACTCGGCCAACGTCGGCATCTCGGCCACGGCGCGGGCCAGCACCCAGTCGTAGCCCTCCCGATGGCCCGGCACGTGCCCCAGCTCCTCCGCCCGCCCGTGGATCACCGTCACCCGGCGCAGGCCCAGCCGGGCCACGATGTGCTCCAGAAAGCGGGTCTTCTTCCCTGTCGCCTCCAGCAAGGTCAGCCGCATCTCGGGGCAGACGATCTTGAGGGGCAGGCCGGGGAACCCCGCCCCTGTGCCCACGTCTATCACCCGCAACCCATCTCCGGCCACCGAAG
>WFUY01000183.1 GCA_015484715.1 Thermoflexales bacterium
GTCTCGAAGATGCCGACGATGGGGAAGGGTTCGCCGCAGAGGGAGAGGGTGTCGCCCACCCCCAGTCCCGTCACCCGGGATGCCTGTCGGCCCAGGATGATCTCCCGGCCGCCGCGCAGCATCCGGCCTTCGACGATCCGATAGCGTCCGGTGATGTAGGCCTCAGGCTCGACGCCGAAGAAGAGAAAGTAGGGGGATGCGGGCGTGTTGGTGAAGCCGATGATCTGCCCGGCCACGTCGGCCACCTGAGGGTGGTCGGCCAGCCAGGCCCCTACCTCTTCGTCCAAAGCACTGAGGGAGAGGTCGGCCGCCGCCGCCTGGCGCAGCACCAGGTCGGTATCGTCGGCCGTGCTCAACCGGGTGTACTGGTTGACGAAGCCCTCGCTGAGGCCGACCAGGGCGACGACGACGGCCACCCCCAGCGTGATCCCGCCCAGGGTCAGCAGGCCCCGGGTCCGGCTGCGGAGGGCATCGCGCAGGGCGGCGATGGGGATCCAGCGGGGGACGGGACGGAGGCTTCCCCCTTCGGCCCGCAGCGCTTCGGCCGGCGTCAGGCTGGCTGCCCGCCAGGCGGGGTAGAGGCCACCCACCCCTGCCAGGACCAGCGTCACCCCCAGGGACCGGAGGAGGAGGGCCGGCGTGATCTCGCCACGCAGCAGCTTGCCCGAGGGGACGCTCCCCAGGTAGGTCAGCAACCCCCAGGCCAGCAGGAGGCCGACCACACCGCTCAGCAGGCTGAGGGTCAGGGCCTCGCCCAGGATCGTCGCCAGGACGCGCCGCCGGGGCCAGCCCAGGGCGCGCAGGGCACCGATCTCCCGCGTCCGCTCGAAGACGCTCATCAGCATGGCATTCATCATCCCCAGGCCCCCCACCACGACGGCGATGAAGGCGATGGCCCAGGCCAACGCTCCGATCACCTGGATGTCCTCGGTCTTCTCGGCCACCTCGCTGGACCGGAGGACGCTGACGTCCGGGACCTGGGCTTCGATCTGCTGCCGGACGGTCTCGATGTCGGCCTCCGGCTCCAGCCAAACCTGGAAGATGCTGACCTGGTCGGGCTTCCTGAGGAGCGCCTGAGCCTCGGCCAGCGTCAGGACGCCGCCACCGTCCTCCCAGATCCGCCCCGTCTCGTAGAGGCCGGCCACGTGGAAGGTTTTGCCACCTAGGGCAATGCTGTCGCCGGGTCCGACCCCCAGGTCGTCGGCGGCCACCCGACCCAGCAGGACCTCACCGGGCGCACTCAGCCCGCTCCCTTCGACCACCCGAAAGCGATCCACCTCCTGACCGGTCGGGTCGTAGCCGTAGAGCAGGAAGTAGGGGGTGCTGGGGGTGGTGACGATTCCCAACAGGACGCCTTCCACCCGGGCTACGCCGGGCACGGCGGCGATGGCGTCGGCCAACTCGGCGTCCACGGCGCTGAAGAAGGCTTCTGACGCCCCTGCCTGCATCGCCGTCAATTCCGCCCCGCCGGCGGTGATCATCTCGTCGAACCGCTCCGCCAGTCCGTTGGCGATAGCTCCCAGCGCCACAATGGCCGCGACGCCTATAGCGATGCCGGTCAGGGTCAGGATGGTGCGCATCTTCCGCCGCCACAGATTCTTGAAGATCATCGTTCTCTGCTCCTCGTTCGTTCCTCCCCCCTGGCCTCAGCCCTTGTGGCGCGTTCCCCACCCTCAGTGGCCGATATGCTTTAAGTCCACCTCTTCCATCTCATCGTCCCACAGGGCCAGTCGGCGTCGCCAGTAGAGGATCTGAGGGACCAGGAAGGGGAGCAGCCGCAGACCGCCGGAAGGAGGCGAGATGGAGACCCCGGTGAGTTCTCCCAGGGTCATCAGCATAAAGATGCGCTCCAGCTCCTCTCGCCGCTTCAGCATATGGGGCATCATCACCCACGACATCGCGGCCCCGAACATGAATTCCGTGACCCACACCCGCAGGTGGGTCAGCCGTTCTCTCCAGGCGTTCAGGTTCATAGGCTTACTTCCTTGCTCGGTCTCGATAGCCCAGCAACCGCAGCGCGTTGGCCACGACCACCAGCGTACTGCCCTCATGGGCGAGGATGGCCAGACCAATGCCCACCAAGCCGAAGAGGGCCGCCGGGATCAGCAGGGCGACCACCCCCAGCGAGGCGATCAGGTTCTGGCGGATGACCCACCGGGCCTGACGGCTGAGTCCCACGGCGAAGGGGAGCTTTGTCAGGTCGTCGGCCATCAGGGCGACATCGGCCGTCTCCAGGGCCACATCGGTGCCTGCTCCCCCCATCGCCACCCCCACGGTGGCCTGGGCCAGCGCGGGTGCGTCGTTCACACCGTCGCCCACCATCGCCACACGACCGTGCTGGGCCAGCAGGGCTTTGATGGCGTCCACTTTCTGCTCCGGCAGCAGGTTGGCCCTAACCTCGGTCAACCCCACCGTCTGGGCGATGGCTGCCGCCACCCGCTCGTTGTCTCCGGTGAGCATCACCATCTCCCGGATGCCCAGCGCCTTCAGGCGGGCCAGGGTCTCCCGGGCCTCCGGCCGCGGGACGTCGGCCAAGGCGATGAGGCCCAGGAAATCAGAACGCTCCCACCCTCCGTCTGCCGCCGGTTCCGGTCCGTAGATGACCATCGTCGTCTTCCCCTCCGCCTCCAGCCGCTCGACCTGGGTGCGGATGCTGTCAGGGACGGCGAGCCCCTCCGCCTCGAACAGCTTCAGGTTGCCGATGAGGACCGGACGACCGTCCAGCGATGAGCGGACACCCCGTCCGGTGACGATCTCCAGGCTGTCGGCGGGAGGCAGCTCCAATCCCTGTCGCTGAGCCTCCCGGACCACGGCCTGGGCCAGGGGGTGGTTGGAGCGGATCTCCACGGCGGCTGCCACCTTCAGCACCACCTCCTCCGGCAGGTGGTTGGCCACAACGTCGGTGACCTCCGGCCGGCCTTGGGTGATGGTCCCGGTCTTGTCGAAGGCGATGGCTCGCACCGCGCCCAGGTTCTCCAGGTGCACTCCCCCCTTGATCAGCACGCCGTTGCGGGCCGCCTGGGCGATGCCCGAAAGGACGGCGGAAGGGGTGGCGATGGCGAGGGCACAGGGGCTGGCGGCGACCAGGATGGTCATCCCCCGCAGAAAGGCGTCTTTGAAGGACAGCCAGCCCGTCAGGGGGGGGAGCGTGAGGACGAGGACCACGCCGATCAGCACGGCGGGCACGAAGATGCGCTCGAACCGTTCGGTGAACCGCTGGGAGGGGGATTTCTGGGTCTGGGCCTCTTCCACCAACTGGATGACGCGGGCGAGAGTGGTCTCCTGGGCCAGGCGGGTGACCTGGATCTCCAGGGTGCCTTCGCCGTTGACGGTGCCGGCGAAGACTTCATCGCCCGCTTGCTTCTCCACGGGCACGCTCTCTCCGGTGATGGGCGATTGATCCACGGCCGACCGACCGCGCACCACCTGTCCATCCACCGGGATGCGGTCGCCCGGACGGACGATGACCAAGTCGCCCCGCAATACCTCCTCCACAGGGATTTCGACCTCACGGCCATCCCGCTGCACCAGAGCCGTCTTGGGCGTTAGTTCGCCCAGCGCCCGGATGGCCGCCCGGGCGCGGTCGGTGGCGTAGTGCTCCAGAGCATGGCCCAAACTGAAGAGGAAGAGCAGCAGGGCTCCCTCGGCCCAGTCGCCCAGCACGGCGGCGCCGATGGCCGCCACCACCATCAGGAAGTCTATGTCGAAGCGCAGGTTGAGGGCCGCTTTCAGACCGTGGCGGGTGGCGTCGTAGCCGCCGGTCAGGTAGGCCAGCCCGTAGAGGACGATGGCCCCAGGCGCCGGCAATCCCAGGAAGCGCTCGCCAGCCCACCCCGTGAGCAGGAAGAGGCCCGACAGGAGTGCTAAGATCAGCTCCCGGTGCCTCTGCAGCCAACCTTCCTCCCGCTTCTCCTCAACGATCTCGTAGCCCAGGTAGGCCACCCGCTTGAAGATCTCCTGACGGGCGATGCGCTGGCTGTCGTACTCCAGGCGCATCTTCTCGGCAGCGTAGTTGACCGAGACGTTGAGCACGCCGTCCAGGCGGCCCAGGACATGCTCGATGCTCAGAGCGCAGTCTGGGCAGTCCATCCCCACGATGCGGACCGTCTCATGGCGGTAGCGGTCGCTCACCTGGGCGCCGGCCTGCTGGGCCCAACGCTTCACTTGGGCGAGGGAGACCCGATTAGGGTCGTAGTGGATGCAGAGCCAGGCCCGACCGTCCTCCCGTCTCACGTGGACCTGGCTGATCTCCTTGCGCTGTCCAAGCTGCTCCTGCAGGCGGGCGACGCACTGGTCCCGTTCGTCGGCAACACCGGGCAGGAGCAGGGGGATCTCAAGGCGAAGGGTAGACTCATCCATAAGCATCTCCTGATATATGAACGAATATTCAAATATTGGCTCAAAAAAGAGAAAGCCTGCTCAACCCATGCTTTTGCGTCAACTGTGCTCGATGTGCTCCAGACCTCGGTGGAAGAGGTCGTGGATGTGCTCATCGTCCAGGGTGTAGTAGACGTGGCGGCCTTCCTTGCGGAAGCGGACCAGGCGCATCTCCCGCAGGGTCCGTAACTGGTGGGAGACAGCGGACTGGCTCATTCCCAGGCAGGCCGCCAGTTCGTGGACGCAGAGCTCACTGTGGGAGAGGGCGGAGATGATGCGCACCCGGGTGGGGTCGCTGAGCGCCTTGAAGGTTCGAGCCAGTTGGGTGGCGGTCAGGCCATCAATCAGGTTCTCCTGAGCTCCTCGGACCCGCCCCTCGTCCACATTGATCTCCTCGCATCGGTCGCCAACCCGCCTCCGGGTTTCCATTGCGGTGCTCCCTTCGTGACCAGGTTAACATTTGAGCGTTGGCTCATATGTTACCACAGCCTGTCCGGTTTGTCAAGGGCGGATCGGGGCTAGAAGTATGGGTAGGGGGCAGGCCATAGACCTGCCCCCTACCCCATCCCTCGGATCTGAACACGGATTCCCCAGGTCGGCCTTTAGTGGCCGTGGTGGCCGTGGTGGCCGGCGTGCATCCCGCCGCCCTCACCCTTCAGGTACTTCTCCGGGTCCTTCTCGAAGGCCACCTTACAGCCCGGCGCACAGAAGTAGTAGGTTTCCCCCTTGTACTCCGTCTTCGCCGGAGCTGTCTCCGGGTTCACCATCATCCCGCAAACGACATCCTTGACCTGTGCCATCTGTACCTCCTTCCGTGTATCTGGTCCTCATGCTGTGTGGATAGACCTGAGCACAACGCATTGGGTCGCCGTGGCCACGACTCCGGACAGGCTCGCCATCTACCTGGCCCTGGGGGGAGAGGAGCAGGTCGCCAGCGTCACGGGTGCCCGCTCTCTTCTGGGGTCGAGGCAGGCAGCAGGTGCTCGTAGAGGCCGCGCAGTTCCTCCGGCGAGGTCACGACCTTCAGCCCCTCGTGCACCGTCCGCAGGATGGCCGGGTCCTCAATGCGGGCGATCTCCGGCAGCAGCTTCAACCCCTCGGCAC
>WFUY01000184.1 GCA_015484715.1 Thermoflexales bacterium
ACTTGTCCTGACTGGAATTACACCATCCGACCCCGTAAAACGGGAAGTAATTTCTAGACAAGCCCTTAGCAGCTTTGCTCTTGGCCGGAGGGGTTCTGGGGATCGGCTTGAACGGAGTGCCGGCCAACGCAAGCCTGCCCGAAGAACAGCCCTCCTGTGTCGTGCAGATTGCTCCCATTCAGCCTGGCCAGGAGGCGTCCGAGGTGTCTGAACCCATCTGCTTTGGCAGCTTCGAGCAGGCAATCCGATCAATTGGCCTCGATCCTGGTACGTTCCAACCTTCCCCTGCTAATGCCCTTCCCACGCCACAGCCTCTGCCCGGCCTTGACGCTGATCTTGAGGAAAGCCCGGCAGATCGGCACTGTGTGCTCGAGATCGATCCCATCAGACCGGGTGAGTCCGCTTCACAAGTGCGGCCGGTGGGGTGCTTCGCCACATTCTCCGAGGCCATTTCAGCAGCGACTCGAGGGGCGGTACGGTTGCCCCCCGACATCGGCCCCGACGAGGTGACCCCTGAAATGCTCGCACCAGCTCAGAGCAACATCGTTATTGGGATTGACTACTGGGACTCAAACTTCAGGGGACAATCCCTGGTGTGGGAAACGCCCCACACCGCCGGCTGTAGCGATGGTTCGACTTACGGGTCCCCGGGAATGCCCCCAGGGTGGAATGACGAGGTCTCCTCGGCCCGCTCCTACGCGGGGTGCAATCACTACTATCACTACGAACATACGAATTGGACGGGAGCAGTGCTTGACTGCGGTGGCAGCTGTGCGACTATGGGAGTGATGAACGATCAAACCTCCTCTGAACGATGGACACCGTAGTCCCAGAGAGAGGACAGCAGGAAAAGTTCCTGGAGCGGTGCGAAGGCACCGAGAACTACAGCCCCCGCGTCATGGGTTGCGCGGGGGCGCGTTTTCAGGCCGTGGGAGCGATCGGAAAGCGTAATTTGTGCTGTGCCCCGGATCGTGTTACAATGCTCTCGTCACCGGCCTGCATGACCCCAACAACCCGAAGGAGGTGCGCCATCCTTGCCCGCTACACCCGCCCCCAGATGGGAGCCATCTGGTCCCTGGAGAACCAGTACCGGCTCTGGCTGCGGATCGAGGTGCTGGCCGCCGAGGCGATGGCCGAACTGGGGCTGGTGCCGGCCGAGGCCCTGGCCCGGATCAAGGCCCGGGCCGACTTCACCCTGGAGGGGATCGCTCGGCGGGAGGCGGTGACCCGCCACGACCTCATCGCCTTCCTCGAAGAGGTCCAGGCCCACGTGGGCGAGGCCGGCCGCTACCTCCACCTGGGCCTGACCTCCTCCGACGTCAAGGACACCGCCCTGGCCCTCCAGATGGTCCAGGCCCTGGACCTGCTCATCGCCGACGCCGACCGCTGCCTGGCCGCCCTCAAGGCGCGAGCCCTGGCCGAGCGGGAGACGGTGATGGTGGGACGGACCCACGGCATCCACGCCGAGCCGGTGACGCTGGGGCTGACGCTGGCCCTCTGGGCCTTCGAGATGGACCGCAACCGCCAGCGGCTCCACCGGGCCCGCCAGACCGTCGCCGTGGGGAAGCTGTCGGGGCCGGTGGGCACCTACGCCAGTGTGGACCCCTTCGTCGAGACCTACGTCTGCCGCAAGCTGGGGCTACGGCCGGCTCCCCTCAGCAGCCAGATCATTCAGCGGGACCGCCACGCCGAGCTCCTGTGGGCCTGCGCCATCACCGCCGCCTCGGTGGAGAAGATGGCCACCCAGGTCCGTCTCTGGTCCCGCACCGACCAGGGGGAGGTGGAGGAGCCCTTCCGGGCCGGCCAGAAGGGCTCCTCGGCGATGCCCCACAAGCGCAACCCCATTCTCAGCGAGCGGCTGACGGGGCTGGCCCGCCTCTTCCGGGGCTGGCTGGTGGCGGGGCTGGAGAACGTGGCCTTGTGGGACCAGCGGGACCTGACCCACTCCTCGGTGGAGCGGGTGATCCTGCCGGACGCGACCATCACCCTGGACTACATGCTGGACCGGCTGGCTGGCCTCATCGAGGGGCTGGTCGTCCACCCGGAGCGGATGGCCCGCAACCTGGCCCGCACCGAGGGGTTGGTCCACTCCCAGCGGGTGCTCCTGGCCCTGGTGGAGCGGGGGCTGGACCGGACGACGGCCTACGAGCGCGTCCAGGCAGCGGCGATGGCCGCCTGGGAGGGCAAGGGCCGCTTCGCCGACCTGCTGGCTGCCGATCCGGTGGTCGCCCGCCACCTCACCCGCCGGGAGATCGAGGCGTTGCTGGACGTGCGGGCCGCCCTGCGCCACCTGGATCGCCTCTTCGCCCGGCTGAAGGCGATCCCTACCCCTTTGCAAGCCGATCCGGCGGACGAGGGGCTGTCGGCGGATTCGGGAGCGGATTGAACGGGTGGACTCAGGACTGAGGACTGAGGACTACCCGACTACTTGACCACCCGGCAGAGAACAAAAAGCCGCCCTTCGGGGCGGCCTCTGCGTCCCTCAAGGCTCAGGGCTCAGTTCAGCATCGCCTCCAGCCGCTGCTTGATGTGGCCGAGGGGCACTGCGCCGACGATCCGGTCCACCACCTGGCCGTCCTTGACGAAGAGCAGGGTGGGGATACCCTGGACGCCGAACTGGATGGCCCAACGGGGGTTCTCGTCGGTGTTCACCTTGGCCACGATCATCCGGCCCGCGTACTCGGCGGCCAACTGCTCCAGGGCCGGCGCGATCATCCGGCAGGGCATGCACCAGGGAGCCCAGAAGTCCACGATGACGGGCACCGGGGAGCGCAGCACCTTTTCCTCGAACTCGTCATCGGTCACGTGGATGGGAGCGGCTCCCTCTCGACCCGCCGACTCGCTTGCCGACTCTTCAGGTTCCTGTTTGCCCATCAGCTTGTCAATCCAACTGCTCATATTCCGATTTCCTCCCTAAGTTGTTGTGCAAATAACCTCTGGGTCAAGACCTCCGAGGTCTAACAGACTCCGGAGGTCTGCGGCAGTGACCCATCTCGTTTTGGTCCTCGACAAGGATGGGGGGAAACGCCTCGCCCCCTATCCTGGCTCGCCCAGGTCATCCTGGCCGGCAGCCCTCTCCAGTTCGGCCTCGGCGGCCTCGGCCCGCCGGCGCTCCGCCTCCGCCCGCTGCTCGGCAGCCTCTGCCCGCTGCTTGGCGGCTTCCTCTCCGGTGAGGACCAGGTTCCCCTCGGCATCGTAGAACCGCAGCCAGACCGCCCGCTCCCGGTCGTACACTCCCTCCCACGGCCCCAGCCACATCTCCAGGACGGCGCTCCACCGCCACCCCCGTTCGTTGGGCTCGATGGGCTCGTAGTGTCCATCGTGCAGCCGCCATCCCTGGAACTGGCCGGGATCGAAGGGGTCCCAGACGAAGTACTCCGAGGCGCGGAAGACCTGTTCGTACAGCCGCTTCTTCTCCCCCAGGTCCTTGGACCGGGTGGAGGGAGAGAGCAGTTCGACGATCAGGTCGGGGTATCGGCCTCCCTCCTGCCAGACCACCCACTTCTGACGGGAGTAGCTGCCGTCCACCCCCCGCACGACGAAGAAGTCGGGTCCTCGGTAGGCTCGGAACCCTTTGGGGGGCGGGGGAGCTTCCCCTCGCTCGGCCTTCACCTCCCGGATCACCGCCCGCGCCTGTTCTTCGCTGTAGTAGACGAACTGATTGCCCCCCACCCAGAAGTCCTGCCGATCCCGCCAAGCGTGGTGCAGGGAGTGGATGAGCAGGTCCATCTGGCAGTGATGACGTCGCGTCTCCATCAGGCGGCCGTCCTCTTCCGGCAGTTGGGCCGTGAGGGCCTCCAGCTCGGCGAGCATCGCCTGGATTTCGTCCACGTCGGCCGGGTACAGGCCGGGGGCCATCACCCCGG
>WFUY01000185.1 GCA_015484715.1 Thermoflexales bacterium
GGGAAGCGGTTGACACCTCAGCCCTGGTGTCCTCCGATCGCCAAGAAGACAGCGCCGAGAAGGGCGCCGACGAGCAGGAAGCCATCCGTCAGGCCGTTCAGACCCTCGTGGCTCGATGGTCGGACGCAGTCCTCCCAAGCAGCGGCTGGCTTCACGTGGTCACCCATCATACTCGCGACAAGGACAAGACAAGCCTGCTGCCCAACGGCCAGCCCATCCCCCTCAACTACATCTCCGAGACCTGGTATCGCCTAGATGACCGGGGGCAGGTGGTTGAAGCCGTCGCGTTGATGCGCTCTGAAGAGGGGCAACCCATCCAGGTCGGCACGTTTCGTGAGAACACCTGGCGAAATCTTACCGTCGGTGAGAAGTGGAAGGGAGAGCCCTTCACCCCCCGGCTGGACCTGGGCTTCAGCGCCGATGTAGCTCGGGCCTCCGAATGGGGCAGCACACTGGACCGGCGGATGGTGACCTGGGCAGGGCGGCCTGCTATGCGGTTCGTGATGCGGGATGAGTTTGCCCCCCCACGGCGGATCGAGGGGTACGCGCAACCGGTGGTGAGGGGGGAACGGCGAGCCTGGTTTGACCCCGACAGCGGCGCGTTGCTCTTGCTGGAGCGCGTGCTCGTGATGGCCGATGGAACGGAGCGTGTCGTAGAGCGGGTGGAGCCGGTGACGATTGAACGCGGCGTAGAGCCCCCCGCCGAGGTGCTGGCTCTCTTGCAGCAGGAGGTAGCAAAATGAACAAATCGTGACTTTTGCAACGGCTCCTACCGAGGGTGGTCAATGGGTGTCCACGATTTTGAGGAAGGGGGCAGCATCTGGCGGCCCTACCTTGAGACCAATGAAAGGATCCAATGATCTGGTGAAACGGAAAGGGCCTGCTCCCTCTCCGTGATGAATCCAACTGGCCCCGGCTGCATGTGCCGGGGCCAATTATGGTTTCCCGATAACTTGGAGTATAAGCTCGGGTCATCAGGCGCGGCACTTCCTTAGCGACTCGTGTACTTGCGTGCTCTTCGTAGACAGCCTGCCACGGTCCACTCTCGGTTCCCTCGTAGGTGCCCAGGCTTCTCGCTTGGAGTAGTACTTGAGTACCAGTTCAAATTGGTACTTAAGGGTCTTGTATCGGTAACGGGACCTTGGTATACTCAGGTCGCGCCTGTAAGCAGCGGCCTGTTGCCCAAAAGGGGGAATCTGATGGTTATTCGCGTGCTGCTGGTGGACGACCATCCAACGGTGCGAGAAGGGTTACGAGCTCTCTTCGACGTGGCGCTGGACATCATTGTGGTTGGAGAGGCAGCTAGCGGGCAGGAAGCGCTATGGTTGGCCAAGGCACGGCAGCCAAGTGTGATGCTGCTGGATTGCCGGCTGCCGGGGATGCACGGACCTGCCGTGGCGAGAATCATCCAAGAGCAGGGCTTACCGGTGCAAGTGCTGGGGCTGAGCGGGTACGACGATGATCGTCTCCTGTGGGAAATGTGGAACGCCGGCGCGGCAGGGTACCTGCTCAAAAGTCAAGCTCCCGAGGCCATCGTGAACGCGGTGCGAGCGGCCTCTCAAGGAAAAGCGCTGTGGACATCGGAGCAGCTAGCCCGCATTCAGAGTTGGCAAGAGGAAGTATGGCAGAGGTGGGAGAATCTGACGGTACGAGAGCGGGAGGTCCTTGCGCTGATCATCGAGGGCCGGAGCAACAAGCACATCGCAGCCATCCTGGAGGTAAGCGAGCACACTGTGGAGACCCACGTTGGGAACTTGTTGGACAAACTGGAGGTCACCTCGCGTGCTGAAGCCATCACCTGGGTTTGGCGACACGGACTGGACGAAGTGGTTGGGAGGTCTGGTGGAAATCCGGGAAAGCAATCTGGTGGATTTCCAGGTTGACAGAACCTTGGAAGGTAGTTTACAATGGCAACGTGTGCCGGCACCATTGCCAGAGCCCTATCATAGGCAGAGATGCTCTACGCCCCACTCCGCACCTGACAGCGGTGAGATTCAGCAGTGTCGCTAGGCCAACCAAGCCTTAAAGAAGGAGGTTGAGAAATGGTCAAGGCAGTGTACAAGTCCCTCTCGATAGTTGTGCTACTGGTTCTGCTGCTTAATGCCCTGGTTAGCCCGTCTCTTGTTTACGCGGATGGGAAGAATCCACCCCCGCCTATCACCGTGACCACTAGAGTCTATCACAGCACAGTATCACTCAACAGCACCGTGCCGGGACCAGGGGGAGAACAGGTTGTCATTACCAATGAATATTATCCATACTACAACGGATCCGTAAAATCCAACGGCTGGGCCGATGCCAATTTCAACCAACCCGCTTGGAGTCAGATGACCTGCCAGTCCCACGTTTACAACTCATCCGGACAACATGGTACTTACACCAGCAATGCAGGTGCGTATGGTGGCAATAACTGTCCTCCTACCGGCTTGGCAGAATTGAGCGGTGTCGTTCCAACCTACTATACCACTTGGAC
>WFUY01000186.1 GCA_015484715.1 Thermoflexales bacterium
CCCCTGACCTGCTCCATCCGCAGCACACAACACGTAACACGCCGGGAGGTTTCTATGCGCCTTGGTGCCCACATGTCCATCGCCGGCGGCGTCTACCGCGCCTTTGCCCTGGGCCGGAAGGCCAGCTGTGACGCCATTCAGATCTTCCTCAAGAGCAGCCGCCAGTGGAAGGGCAAACCCTACACGGCCAAGGAAATCGAGCGCTTCCACGAAGAGGCCGCCCGGGGCGACATCTACCCGGTGGTCGCCCACGCCGCCTACCTGATCAACCTGGGAACGCCCCAGGAGGAGCTGTGGCTGAAATCCCGGGAGGCCCTGCTAGACGAAGTCCAGCGCAGCGAGGTGCTGGGGGTGCCCTACCTGGTGCTCCACCCCGGCTCCCACACGGGAAGCGGCGAGGAGGCAGGGCTGGCCCGGGTGGCCGAAGCCCTGGGCTGGGTCCACGAGCAGACGCCCGGCTACAAGACCCAAATCCTCCTGGAGACGACGGCCGGCCAGGGGACGAACCTGGGCTACCGCTTCGAGCACCTGGCCTGGCTGTTGGAACACACACCCCAGGGGGAGCGGTTGGGCGTCTGCTACGACACCTGCCACGTCTTCGCCGCCGGCTACGAGATCCGCACCCCCGAAGGCTACCGGGAGACGATGGACGCCTTCGACGCCATCATCGGCCTGGAGCGGCTGAAAGTCGTCCACCTGAACGATAGCAAGGGAGACCTGGGCTCCCGCAAGGACCGCCACGCCCACATCGGCCAGGGGAAGCTGGGGCTGGAAGCCTTCCGGCTCCTGCTGAACGACGAGCGGCTGGCCGAGCTGCCGGGCCTGCTGGAGACGCCCAAGAGCGCCGACCTGCACGAGGACATCGAGAACCTGCGGGTCCTGCGCAGCCTGCGGGCATAAGCCCCTCATCCCCCGGACCCATCCGTACCGGAGAGACCTGACCACAGGAGGGAGCGATGACCACCCAACCCGAGATCGGCGATCTGGCCCCGGACTTCGAGGCGCTCACCGACACGGGCGAGACCGTGCGGCTGAGCGATTTCCGAGGCAAGCGCGTTGTCCTCTACTTCTACCCCAAGGACAACACCCCCGGCTGCACCCGGCAGGCGGTGGGCTTTCGAGACCACTACGACGAGCTGACGGCCCTCAACGCCGTCGTCCTGGGCGTCAGCCCCGACGGACAGGCAAGCCACCAGAAGTTCAAGGCAAAGCACGACCTCCCCTTCCACCTGCTGGTGGACGAGGATCACGCCATCGCCGAGAAGTACGGCGTGTGGGGGGAGAAGAAGAGCTTCGGGCGGACCTATATGGGCGTGCTGCGCAGCCACTTCGTCATTGACGAGGAGGGGCGCATCGTGGACCGGCGGGTGCGGGTGCGCCCGGACGACAGCGTCCGCCTGGCCCTTCAGGCCCTGCGGGAGATGGCCGGCGCTTCGTGAGGTGCTGCCGTCCGTTGACGCCCTCCGCCCTCCGTGCTAGAATACTCCAGGACCATGAAGGAAAAGCTCCTTGAACTAGCGAGGAACGTCTTATGACGCCCAAAACCCAGACGATGCTAAAGGCCGTAGCCCAAGAGCTCCATATCTCCGAAGAGGACGCGCTAAGACAGGGGTTGCGAACTCTCTTGGAGCACCAACTTCGGCAAGTCAGGGCTGAGATATTTCAGATCATTGGCCGTTACGGAGTTTCAAGCGTCGAAGATATGGAAGCCCGTTATCGGAATGGCACTCTCGAGGAAGCCGATAGCTGGCGAGACCTGCAACGCCTAGACCACTTAGAGTACAAGCGAGATCGCCTTCTCAAACTCCTCGAGGCCTTTGATGAACCTAGTAGACATTGAAAGACTCCGGGAGATCGCTGAACTAGAGTTCGCCGACATCGTTGTGGAAACCTTCACACCTGATGTCAACGAGCTCCGCATCATCCTCGTAGATGGTAGCTTCATAGACATCTGGTTCTCGTTGAAACTGCTTGAACGATACAGTTATCACTGGGAACGACAAGCCATTGATGGCACGATCTACCGCCACGATAATGCCCCCCATAAGCGATGGGAGTCTGTCAGCACCTTTCCGCATCACTTTCACAACGGCCGTGAGGACCACGTGACGGAAAGCCATCTTAGCAAGCAGCCGGAGAAAGCCGTGCGGGAGTTTCTGGCATTCGCCCGGCAGAAACTCCAAACAAAGGAGCAGGACGAGCCGTGATGAAGACCCGACGACGGATCTACCTGGACCACGCGGCGACGACACCGGTGGACCCCCGGGTGGTCGAAGCGATGGCCCCCTACTGGAACGAGATCTACGGGAACAGCGCCTCCCTGCACGAATTCGGCCGGCAGGCCGCCCGTGCCCTGGAGGAGGCCCGCGCTCAGGTGGCCGCCGAGCTGAACTGCCACCCCACCGAGATCGTCTTCACCAGTTGCGGCACCGAGTCGGACAACCTGGCCCTGCGGGGGATCGCCTGGGCCGCCCGCAAGGCCGGCCGGGGCCACCACATCATCACCACCGCCATCGAACACCACGCCGTCAGCCACACCGCCGAGCAGCTCCGGGACCTCTTCGGCTTCGAGGTCACCTTTCTGCCCGTGGACCGCTACGGGATGGTGGACCCTGACGACGTGCGGGCCGCCCTGCGCAAGGAGACCATCCTCATCAGCGTGATGTACGCCAACAACGAGGTCGGCACCATCCAGCCCATCGCCGAGATCGGTCGCATCGCCCGCGAGCACCAGATCCCCTTCCACACCGACGCGGTGCAGGCCGGCGGCACCCTCGACCTGGACGTACAGGCCCTGAACGTGGACCTGCTGGCCCTCTCCGCCCACAAATTCTACGGCCCCAAGGGCGTCGGCGTCCTCTACGTCCGGCGGGGGATCAAGCTGGTCCCGGCCCTGACCGGCGGCGGCCACGAGCGGGGGCACCGGCCCGGCACCGTCAACGTCGCCGGCATCGTCGGCCTGGCCACTGCCCTGCGCCTCACCCGGACCAACCGGGAGGAGGAGAACGCCCGGCTGCGCCGCCTGCGCGACCGGCTCATCGAAGGGCTGCTGGAGCGCATCCCCGACATCCAGTTGACCGGCCACCCCACCCAGCGGCTGCCCCACAACGCCAGCTTCGCCATCCGGGGTGTGGATGGGGAGGCCCTGCTGCTAGGGCTGGACCTGGAGGGGATCGCCGCCAGCACCGGCTCCGCCTGCACAACGGGCGATCCCGAGCCCTCCTTCGTCCTCCGGGCGATGGGGCTCCCCTACGAGTGGGGCGTCGGCGGACTCCGCTTCACCTTCGGCCACCAGAACCGGGAGGAGGATGTGGACGCCGTGCTGGAGGTCCTGCCCCCTCTGGTCGAACGGCTGCGGGAGATGAGCCCCATCGGGGCACCGGGGGGAAGCTGAAGGTGACCTCTCAGGAGCGACGACGGATCGTCGTCGCCATGAGCGGCGGCGTAGATAGCTCGGTGGCCGCGGCCCTCCTGGTCCGGCAAGGGCATCAGGTCATCGGGATGATGCTCCGCCTCTGGAGCGAGGCCGACAACGGGCAGGGGCCGGCCAACCGTTGCTGCACGCTGGACGCCCAGTACGTCGCCCAGCGGGTGGCCGACATCCTGGAGATCCCCTTCCACCTGGTCAACGTCGCCGAGCGCTTCCGTCGGGAGGTGGTCGCCTACTTCATCGCCGAGTACGCGGCCGGCCGCACGCCCAATCCCTGCATCCTCTGCAACCAGCGGATCCGCTTCGGCTGGCTCCTGAACCGAGCCCTGGCCCTGGGGGCCGACTACCTGGCCACCGGCCACTACGCCCGCATCCGCCACGAGGGCGGCACCTACCGCCTGCTGCGGGGCGTGGACCGGCCCAAGGACCAGTCCTACGCCCTCTACCGGCTGGACCAGCACGCGCTGGCCCACACCCTCTTCCCGGTGGGGAGCTACACCAAAGCCCGGGTGCGCCAGATGGCCCGCGAGATGGGGCTGCCTGTGGCCGAGCGGGCGGAGAGTCAGGACCTCTGCTTCGTCGCCGACGGGGACTACCGCCGCTTCCTCCAGCGCCAGGCCCCGGAGACGATCCGCCCCGGCCCCATCCGTGACCTGGCCGGCCGGGTGCTGGGGGAACACCGGGGGCTGCCCTTCTACACCGTCGGGCAGCGGAAGGGGCTCGGCCTCACCGCCCGACCGGGCCGGCCCGGCGAGGCTCCACAGCCCCTCTACGTCGTGGCCCTGGACCCGGCGGAGAACGCCCTCATCGTAGGGCCGGCCGAGGCGCTTCGGCGACGCACCTGCCGGGCGACCCAGGTGCACTGGATCCGCGGTCAGGCCCCCGAGGCTCCCTTTCGGGCCCAGGCCCAGATCCGCTACCGGGCCCCCGAGACGCCGGTCACCGTCATCCCGTTCCCGGACGGCGACGTGGAGGTCCGGTTCGACGAGCCCCAACGGGGCGTCACACCCGGCCAGAGCATCGTCTTCTACCGGGACGATGAGGTGCTGGGGGGTGGCATCATCACGCACTGAATCCCGGTGGAGCTATGCTTCCACTGCCTCCATCTCTGGTTCTGGCTTTTGTGCTCTCCACCCTCCTGGCGGCGGTCATCCACCTGCTCCGCCGGGGGGGAGGTCGCCTCCTGCTCTACCGCACCGTCGCGGCGTGGGTCGGCTTCGCTCTGGGGCACTTCCTAGGGCAGGCCCTGGAGGTCTCCCTGGGGCGCATCGGCCCCCTGCAGGTGCTGGCAGGAGGATTGGGTGCCGTAATGCTCGCGTTTTTGGTTGCGATTTTCACGAAATCGTGATATAATGAAACTATGAATGAGCGAAATTCCTCCCAAGGCAAAAAACGGCGCATCCCTCTCAACACCTGGATCATCCTCGCCGTCGTCGTCGCCTTGATCCTGCTGGTCTTGGGGGTGATCTTCCTCTTGGGCCACCCGGAGACGACGGCGACCATCCGCGACCTCTTCATCATCGTGCTGGCGGTGGAAAGCCTGATTATCCTCACCCTGCTGGCCATCCTGGTCTACCAGCTCTGGACGCTGACTCGGATGCTGCGCGAGGAGGTCCGACCGATCCTGCGCACGACGAATGAGACCTTGAACACGGTGAAAGGGACCACCGAGTTCGTCAGCCGGCAGGTCACCTCTCCTGCCATCACGGCCGCCAGCTACGCGGCGGGGGCACGCCGGGCCCTCCAAGTCCTCATCCGCCTCGCCCCTCGCCGTAAATAAAACAACCACCGGTAAGCGACTTCTTGGTGCTATCAGCCTATACGCCTACTTTGGCGGAGATGGTGCCCATCGCCTTGCTCCGCCCTATGGACAGGATGACCGTGGGAGACCGGACTTACTCGTGAGAGCGAACAGGAGGTGTACAATGAGTGAGCATACGGGAGATGTCGGAGCCTTTCTGGCCGGCTTCGTGGTGGGAGCGCTGGTAGGGGCAGCCACAGCGTTGATCCTGGCCCCTCAGTCAGGGGAGGAAACTCGGGCCCGCCTGCGGGAGCGCAGCATCGAACTCCGCACCCGGGCGGAAACGCTGAAAGAAGAGGCCCGCAAGCGGGCTGAAGAGGCGGCGGCCGAGGCCCGCAAACGGGCCGAGGAAGCGGCAGCCGAAGCCCGTCAGAAGGCCGAGGAACTGGCCACCGAAGCCCGCCAGCGCGTCGAGGAGGTCCAGGAACGGGGCAAGATCGTCGTCCAGCAGCAGAAGGAGCGGGTTCAGGAGGCCATCGAGGAGGGCAAGAAGGCAGCCGCCCGCAAGCGCGAGGAACTGATAAGCAAAGCTGAAGGGGAAAAGGCAGGGACCGAGGAGGCTCCCGCCTAACCGAAGCCACAGAAAGGCCAATCCAACGCGACCCTTCCGCGCTGAGAAGCGAGGGCCTTCGGGTTCCCAGAATCGGCCCCGCGGCTCCCTCAGCGCGGTTGTCTTTCCCTAGCAAGCCCCTCCCGGTGCCGCAGGGAACTCCCCCTCCAGCACCGCCTTCCGACGCCAGCCCATAATCTGAGGCACCACGTAGGGCAACAAGTCCAGAGACCGGGTCGAGGGCAGCAGCGGCACGCCCACCAGGTCGGCGCTCAGGCAGAGCACGAAGAGGCGGCCCATCTCGGCCCGCGTCTTCAGGTGCTGCTCGTTCAAGAGTTGCTCGAAGCCGGCCATCAGGTACAGCAGACGCCGTACCCGGTAGATCAGCCCCGCCGATCCGCTCACCGGTACCCCCGCCCCTCGTCGCCCGCCGACCGCCCTACGTGCTCTTGAGCACGATGGCCAGGGCCTTCTTCAGGCCGGCCAGGGCATCTGCCCCTTCCTCGGTCGCCACGCACTCGGTCACGCAAGTCTCGATGTGCCCTTCCAGCAGCTTGGCCATCGCCTGGGTCATCGCCGCCCGGACCGCCGCCATCTGGATCAGCAGGCTATTGCAGTCCTGATGTTCCGCCAGCATCCGGCGGATGGAGCGGACGTGCCCCTCGATGCGGGCCAGCCGGACATCCAGGTTCTTCTCCACCTCCGGCGTCAGGTAGACCTTCGTCTCCGTCGCCGCCGGGGCGCGAACGATCAGCTTGGTCGTCACGTCGGACATCTTTCCTCCTCGCTCACTGCTCTGTGTAGGGCCGGTCTTCGACCACCCGGCTCGGATAGTAGGGCGAGAGGGCATCGGCCAGATCCTGGGGCGCGATCCGGGCCGGGTCGTAGACCGCCCATCCCTGCTGTCGCCGCAAGTCGGCCCCGGCCTCGACGACGCCCGGCTGCTGCAGGAGGATGCTGCGCACGGCAGCCACGCAGCCGCTTCAGGTCATCCCGCTGACGGCCAGGGTCACCCGCCGCAGTCCTGCCTCCGGCGTAGGCGTTGCCGGCGCCGGCCCTTCCTGCGACAGCGGCAGGGCCTCCTGCGCCGGGGCGGAGCGGCTCGGCGCGGCATCGTCGGGAAGCTGGGATGGCGAGGCCGGCGCAGGAGCCGCCGGACGCTCCGACCGTACTTCCCGGATCCCCGACGTAGCCCCCAGGACGTTGTAGACGGCCACGGGAAAGACGTAGGTCAGCAGACCATAGGTCGCCACAAAGGTGATCAGCGTCACCGTGGGGAAGCGCCACAGGTTGCGCCGGTGCTGCTCCCGGTCAC
>WFUY01000187.1 GCA_015484715.1 Thermoflexales bacterium
AATGAGGCGGTCCTTAATTCGTGTATTCGTGCCCCATTCGTGGACGGCTAACCTCCCTAAACGGAGCCGGGTGGCGAGGGTTTTTCCTCGCCACCCGGCCTTTTCCATCCTCAACGCTGGGCGGTGGACGGTGGGCTCAGGACCGCCTGCTGCCCTACCCGCCCTTCAGCACCACCGGCAGGTAGAGGTGAAGCTCCTGGGTGCCGAAGGACCAGACGTAGTTGCTCGACAGGGGGTTGCCCGAGGTGTCCCGGATCCCCGTCGTCAGGGTCGCCGTGTACCGCGTCCCCCATCGGAGCGGCTGGGCAGGGAGGAAGCGAGCCGAATAGTTGAGGCCGTCGTAGGTCACTTGCCCGGAGACCCGGTTCCCCTTGGCATCGGTCAGGAAGAAGGTGTCATTGGTCAGCGTGGTGACGCTGATCGGCTCGGAGAACCTGACCCAGATGTATGGCCGATAGATGCCGGGGGCGGTCTGGACGGTGAAGACGGGCACGTCCGTCGTCCCGCTCGCCGGCGATGTGCTCTGCACCGTCGGTGGCGTGGTCTCGCTGCCGGGGCGCACCAGGATGCTCACCTCGGCGGGGGCGCTCTCGGTCACCCCGTTGCTCACCCGGAAGGTGAAGCGGTCCATCCCCTCGAAGTTGGCCATCGGCGTGTAGGTGATCACCGGCGGCGTCCCCACCAGCGTCCCGTAGGAGGGGGTGGTGACAAGGGTGTAGGTCAGGTAGCTCAGGGTGCCAACGCCCACCGTCGCCCCGGTGAGAGTGATCACCTTTGACACCCCCTCCACCGTCTCCACTTCCTGCGGATAGGCCACTACCGTCCCCACGAGGGTCACTACCGGGTTGGTCGGGGTCTCTTCGGGAACACTGGGGAAGTAGACGGTGGCGCTGTTGACGATCTTCGTGCCGCTGACGACGGTGGAAGGCACCTGGACGCTGAAGTGAAGGGTTCCGCCCGCCCGCGACGCCACCTCGCCCACCTGCCAGATGATGGTGCGGGTGCTGGCGACGTAGACCCCATCGTCCTGGAGGTTCAGGGTGCTCTCATCCAGGACGGCGGGGAGCTTGTCGGTGACGTAGACGCCGTAGGCGGTGCCGGCGCCCTCGTTCTCGTACTCGACGGTGTAGGTGATCACCTGACCGGGCAGGGCACAAGCCGGGCCGTATTTGGCGTTGGGGTCGTGGGCACCGGTGACCTCCGAGGGCAGCTCGTCAGTAGGGCCACAGGCCCCGTTGACGCAGCTCTCCCCCTCCGGACACTCGGAGTAGGAGGGTGGGCCCAGTGCTCCGGTGACGGGATCGCACTCCCGTTCCTCGACCCAACTCCCGCTCCCGCCGGCTGTGACAGCCGAGGGCCACATCTCCAAGGATTGAGAAGCTGCACCGCTATCGGGTGCCGGCCCACAGGAAGCGATCGGTTTGCACGGCTGGGGCTTCTGGCACTTGTCCAGGCAGTCGGCGATGTCCAGGGCAATCCCCAGGAGGGGGACCTTGCGGGCCAGGACGCCGACCCCACAGCCCAGGCATCCCCGCGCATCGCCCTGCCCACATCGGAAGCAGTCCACCGCCATAAAGGCCACATCTACGATGGGGAGGAGCTTCCCGAGGATCCACCACGGGATCTGGCCGCCGATGCAACCAAGCAGGCAACTCGACGAAGAGCCCGAGCCGGTCTCGCTGCCCGCCTCCAGGTCCATCGCGATGCTCCCATCGCTGGTCAGGATCCCAAACTGGCTGCCCGCATACGTCTCGACGAAGACGGAGCCGGCATAGACGTTGATGATCCAGATTTCGTGCTCATCGGGCTTCAGCAGCGCCAGTTGGGTGGTCTCTGTGACCTGCCCCCCAACGTCAACGGTGAGCTTGTAGCCGGCCTTGTCAAAGCGGAAGCCCTTGCTCTGACCAAGCTGGACGAACTGGAGGACTTCCGGGTTGTTGTTCAGGAGGTCGTCCACCTCGGCCTCGGTCATCTCCCGCCCGGTGATCACGACGGCGGGCCGGAACGCCAGGTACTCGTCCAGGTCAATCCGGGGGTTGGCATAGTTGCGGGCGGCCGCCGTCACTCGGAAGCTCTGAAGCATTCCGTTGCGCAGGCCCCACAAGTACTGGACCCGGACGCTGAGCACGCCGCTCTGCCCCGGTCCAACGTCCCCCAGCTTCCACACCACCTGGTTCCGTTCGAGCCAGTAGAGCCCACCGCCGGTGCTGGAGAGGTAAAGGGCGTACTCGGGCAGTTGGGCCACGATCACCACATCCTGCAGGGTGCCGGTGAGGGGATTCTGGTAGGCGACGGCGTAGTCCACTGTCTGGCCTGGACTCACATTCTGCGGCCCGCTGGGCCGCAGCACCAGCGTCGCACTCACCGTCCCCACCTGCTCCAGTTGGAGCCGATAGGTTCCCGCCCCGGTGCCATCCCGGTCGCCGACGAAGACGGCGTAGTCACCGGCAACGGGCAAGGTCATAGTCACCACCGGCCTCTGGTCGGCCGTCCCCTGATACATCACGAACCCTTCGGGTCCCGCCAACCACGTCTTCGGGACCAGCGACCCGGAGATGGGAAGGGTGGAGACCCGGATCACGTCGCCGGCCTGGGCGGTGAAGGTGTACGGATCCGTCTCCAGGAACGAGCCAATGGTGCGGGTGACCGCCTCACCGTAGGTGAGGCGCTCAGCGCCTGTCGGCCCATTGGTGCGCTGAAGGTAGAGACCGTAGACCTTTGCCGCCAGGCCCCCATAGAGCCTTGCCCAATCCCCCGCCAAGAGCGTGTAAGTCCCGGTGGTGGGAAGGGGCTGGAGCAGTTCGGAAAGCGTGTTCTCCCGCCCTTCGGCGAGGAGACTCCCATCTGGACCGTAGAGTCGGAGCAGAGGGTAGAGGGTGCCGCTGACGACGGCCATACGGGAGAAGACCACATCGCCGGCGGTGGCCGTGAAGGTGTAAGTGCCCATCTCCGTCGCCAGCGTGAGCTCCCGGGTCACCACCGAGCCCAGGGCGATGGGCGTCGCGCTGCCGGGATCGTTCACCCGCTGGACGAAGAGGCTGAAATCGCCACCTACAAAGTTGGCGTCCCCTACCGTCATCGTGTAGATGCCCGTGGACGTCACCGGCTGGGTGATCTCCAGCTCTCCTTGGCTGCCGACAGCGGTGTGGACTCGGGCGCCATCGGGGGCATACAGGCTGATCTGAGGGTTCACGAAACTGTCCTGTTCACTGGCCCAGATCAGGATGACATCCCCGTTGTTGGCTGCGAAGGTGTAGGTGACCACATTCTCAGGAACGGGAATGGTCCCCGTCACCGTCTGTCCAAAGGTGAAGGGGATAGCGGCCGCGCTGGCGTTCTCTACCTCCAGGGTAGGCGGGGTGACCAGGGGACCGGCAACACCAGAGGACGGAGTACCATCGGCAGCCTGGGGATCCCGTGGCTCAAGCACAGCAGGGACGG
>WFUY01000188.1 GCA_015484715.1 Thermoflexales bacterium
CATTCGTGGACGGCTAGTCTCCCTATCTCCAAAGATATGGGTAATCACCGCAGATCACAGGAAGCCCTGTTGTGTTGTTGGAGGACTTGAGGTACAATCTGGAGCAGGGGAAGTTCCCTCGTGCCCCTGCCCGATGCACTGTCCGGGGGGGGCGGCGGATCGTGAGTCCGCCGGGAAGAAGAAGGAACAAACAGCCCGGTTCGTACCGGGCCTACCTGCCCTCTAGGAGGTCTGTCCTGGCAATGATCACCGTTGACGAGGCCCGGCGGTACTACGTCGGCGACGACCGCTCCCACGACTTCGACCACGTGCTGCGGGTCCTCCGGCTGGCCGAGCGGATCGGGCGGGCCGAGGGGGCCGATATGGAGGTCCTGAGAGCCGCCGTGCTCCTGCACGATCTGGCGGCGGCGGTGGATCGGGAGAACCACCACCGGATCGCAGCCCAGAAGGCCCGCGAGATCCTGCGCGGGCATCCGCCGGAGCGGGTAGAGGCCGTTGCCCACGCCATCCTGGCCCACCGCTTCCGCGCACCGCCGGAGCCGGCCACGCTGGAGGCCCAGGTCCTCTTCGATGCCGACAGCCTCGACGCCCTCGGGGCCATCGGCATCGCCCGCGCCTACGCCTACGGAGCGCTCCAGGGGCAGCGCCTCTGGGCTCCCGTCCCTCCCGACTACCGGGAAGGGGAGGGCGAGCACACCCCCGTTCACGAGTTCGTCATCAAGCTCTCCCGGATCAAGGAACGCCTCTACACGCCCACAGCCCGCGCCATCGCCGTGGAGCGGGACGCCTTTATGCGGGCCTTCTTCGCCCGCCTGGAGGCCGAGGTCCAGGGGATCACCTGATCACATCCTGACCACCATGGCCCGTCACCAGCCCACCGCCACCATCCTTCCCAGGCCCCGCCTCTTGGACCTCTTAGGGCGGGGGTTGAGCTGCCGCCTGGTTCTGGCCGTCGCCCCGGCCGGCTACGGCAAGACGGTTCTGTTGGACCAGTGGAGAGCTCAGGTTGTGGAGGGGGGTGGGGTTCAGAGCGTTTGGCTCTCTTTGGATGAGCGGGATGCCGACCTCCCTCACTTCCTGCGCTCCCTCTACGACGCTTTGGCCCCCTCTATCCCGGCCCTCGCCGAGGGGCGGGAGTCCCTGCCGATCGGCTCTTCCTCCGACGGAAAGGTCCTCCTTCTTCCTCTCCTCGACGCTCTGATCTCGTTGGACACCCCGCTCCTCCTGGTCCTGGACGATGTCCACACCATCGAGGCGGGGGCGGAGTCGTTGCAGTTCCTGGACCGCTTACTGGTTCGGGCGTCGCCCTACCTGCACCTGGCCTTGGCCGCCCGTCGGGAGCCTCCGCTCTCTGCTATCCCCCGTCTGCGCGTTCAGGGGCAGGTGGTCGAGGTGACCGCGGCCGACCTCTGTTTCACGACCGACGAGGTGGTGGCCCTCTTCCGTGAGGTCCATCAACTGGAGCTCCCCCTTTCCCTCCTGCGCGAGGTGGCGACGTGGACCGAGGGCTGGGCGGTGGCGCTGGAGCTGGCCCGGCAGTTCGTCACCCGCCACGGCGTCGAGAGCGCTGCTCAGGCGCTGCGCCTCTCCCCCACCGGGGATGCCCGCCACCTCTACGACTACCTGGCCCGCGTCGTCCTGGAGGGTCAGCCGGAGACGCTGCGCACCTTCCTGCGCCGCACGGCCATCCTGGAGCGGTTGGAGCCGGCCCTCTGCGATGCGCTGTTGGGCCGGGACGATGCGGCGGCTCTCCTGGCCCGCTTGGAACGTTCCGGCCTCTTCACCTTCCCTGTGGACGCCGGTCGCACCGCCTATCGCTACCACACCCTCTTCCGAGAGTTCCTCCGGCGCCGCCTCCTGGAGGAGGAGGGGCGCACCGTCGTCCGGCAACTCCACCGCCGGGCGGCTGCCTGGCTCCTGGAGCGAGGCGATGACGAACGCGCCGTTGTTCACCTGCTGGAAGCCGAAGACTACGAAGCCGCCGCCGAGCTGATCCGCCCCTTGGCCAAGCGGCTGTTTGCCACCAGCCGTTACCAGAGGCTGGAGGGCTGGCTAGAACGGTTTCCCCCATCCTTTGCAACGGCCCATCCTTGGCTCCTCCTGATACGGGCCGAACTGGCCTTCGCCCGCGGTGAGGACGGCGTGGCCGAGCATCTCTACCGGCAAGCCGAGCCCCTTCTCCGGGATCGGGAGGACACAGCGGGCCTCTACTCCTTGTACTACGGCTTGGCGGCGATTGCCGGGGCGAAGCATGGCGATTTCGCCGCTGCCGAGACCTTGGCCCGGCGGGCGCTGACCTACGCGCCGGCCGACGATGACGCCGCCGCCGCCCTGGGCAAGATCGCCCAAGCCCGGTACATCACGCAGGGAGCTATCCCCGAAGTTTTTGACCTCCTGGACCAGGCGTTGGAACGGGCAGCGAGGGCTCACAACCCCCTGAGACGCGCTTCCCTCCTGGTGCTCAAAGGGGGGGCGCTTTCCAACCGGGGGGATTTCATCGCCGCCCTGGAGACCTGGCACGCGGCTCTAGACCTGATGGAAGCCTACGGCAACCGCCATCACCAGATCGCCGTCCTCGAAAACGCAGCTTACCATCACTACCTGCTCGGTCAACTGGACCGGGCGGAGGCCCTGGTGCGCCGTGCCCTGGAGTTGGCCCGCCTCCTGGACCGCCAGGTTCTCTACGGCCACGGACTCAACATCCTGGGGATCATCCATCGCGCTCGGGGGAGGCTGGAGGAGGCTCAGCGGTGTCACCGGGAGGCGCTGACCATCCAGCAGAGGCTAAACATCAAGTACGAGCTTGCTCCTACCTTTGCTTTCCTGGCCCTGTTGGCCCGACGGCGGGGGCAACTGGATGAAGCCCTGCGCCTGGGTGAAGAAGCGCTGAATCACTACGAACGCATGGACAACGCCTTCGAGCGCAGCGCTTGGTTGATTGAGATGGGGGCCATCCATCTGGCGCGGGAGGAGGACGCTGAAGCTGAGGCAATGTGGAGGGAGGCCGAGCGGGCCATCGTCTCCGCCGGAGCCCGTTACGAACAAGCCCAGCTCCACTTCTACCAGGCCGTGCTGGCCCATCACCGGAGGGATGACGAGGCGCTGGCAGAGCACCTGGGACAGGCGATGGCCTTGGCCCACCATTACGAGCACGGTGATCCCCCTCGCTGCCTCTACTTCTTCCTCGAGGAGGCGGCCTGGACCATCCCCTTGATGGTCCACGCTTTGCGCCGAGGATTGGTGCCGGAGTGCGCGGACTGCCTCCTGGGCCAGCTGGGCCGCCTGGCCTTCGACACGGTTCTTCCCCTCTTACGCGATCCCGCCCCCCACGTCCGTGCTCGTGCTGCCCACCTGCTGGGTCGGCTGGGAGAGGTGAGCGCCCTCACCCCTCTGGCCGCCCGCCGCAACGATCCCGACGCCGGCGTTCGTCAGGCCGTCGAAGAGGCCCTGGGGCGGTTGCTGTCCCTGCCGCCGGAGCCCCTGCGGGTTCAGACGCTGGGGGGCTTCCGCCTCTGGCGGGGCGACCGGGAGATCGTCCGCTGGCCTCGGCGCAGCGCCCGTGACGTCTTCCTCCTCCTGTTGGAGCAGGCCCCCCGGCCGGTGCCCAAAGAACGGTTGATGGAGTGGCTCTGGCCCGACAGCCCGCCGGACAAGGCGGCTCAGAACCTCCGCCGGGCCATCGCCGACCTGCGTCGCACGCTGGAGCCGGAGCTGCCGGCGGGCTTCCCCTCCCGCTATGTGGCGACAGGGGACGAGACCTACGCCCTCCGCCTGCCCGAAGGGTCCTGGGTGGACGGCATCGCCTTTGAGAAGGCGCTGAGCCGGGCGCGGACGCGGTCGGGGGAAGAGGCCATCGCCGCCCTGGAAGCGGCCCTCGCCCTCTACGGCGGGGAGTACCTGCCCGAGCTGCCCTATGAGGAGTGGGTCCTCTTCCGGCGAGAACGGCTGCGGGAACGGTATCGGGAGGGGCTGCTGGCGTTGGGCCGGCACTACGAGAAGGCCGGTCGCTGGCAAGAGGTGATGGAGGTGGCCCGGCGGACGCTGGAGGAGGACTCCTGGAGCGAGGAGGCGACCCTGCTGCTGATGCGGGCGTATGGGGCGATGGGGGATCTGCCGGCAGCCCTGCGAGCTTACGAATCCCTGCGGGAGCGGCTGCGGCGCGATCTGGACCTTCCCCCCTGCGAGGAATTGACCGCCCTGTATCGGCGTCTCCGCCGGCGCTGAACGCCGCCATCCCAGGGTGGGTTGCAGGCTGTGCGTTGTCATCCCCTTGTCACACCACCGGTGTATGCTGGGGAGCAGAAGGTGTGGTGGGGCCAGTCTTCCGAGAGGGGGGATTATGCAAGGCCACGAAACGTTCATCCTAACGATCTTCCACGACCCGGCGCGAAGTTCGGACCTGCGAGGCCGCTTGCGCCACGTCACCAGCGGCCAAGAGATCACTTTCGTAGACCTGAACGAACTGGTCCGGCTGCTGCGCCAGTTTGTGGTTAAGGAAGTTGAGCAAGAGGAGGGAGAGAACAATGAGACACAGGCGTAGCCCTCTGGTAGTGTTTCTCGTCCTGGGTGCTCTGATCGTGGGGCTGGTGTTGCTTCCCCTGCCGAATCGGGCGGCTTCATCGCCGACGCCACCCCAGATCCGTCTGCGCTATGCGACCTTTGACCCGTTGGAGGAGGAACCTCCCCTTCCTGCCGGACAGCGGCTGAGCGTGCAGGCCGACCGTCCGGCTACCTACCTGGTCCAGTTCACCGGCCCGGTGCGCGATGTATGGAAGAGGCAGGTCGAGAGAGTGGGGGCCCGTCTCTACGGATACATCCCCGACCACGCTTTCCTCGCCCGGATGACGCCGGCGGTGGCAGAGCAGGTGCGTTCTCTCCCCTTTGTCCGTTGGGTAGGGCTCTATCACCCTGCCTATCGGCTGGCGGAGGAGTTGCAAGGGGTAGGGAGCAAGTTGCAAGTTGCAAGGGGCAAGTTGCAAGTTGCAAGGGGCAAGTTGCAAG
>WFUY01000189.1 GCA_015484715.1 Thermoflexales bacterium
AGCCGACCTCGATGTCGCGCAGCACCCAGAGCCCACCGGCGACGGCGACGACGAGGGCGGCGGTGACGATGGGGCCGGCGACGGCCACCAGCCAGCCCCCGCCGATGCCGACCAGGGCGCTCAGGACCAAGGTCGAGAGGAAGCCCAGCAGCCGGTAGCGGAGGAAGAGTAAGTTCAACCAGTCTACTCGCCGCAGCCGTCGCCAGACCCACCGCCACGGCCTTCTTTGGGGAAGTTGCCTTGTACGAATCATCGGATGCCTTGGGAGATCATCGGGGAGGGTGGAAGCGGAAGAGGCAGACGTCGCCGTCCTGGACCACGTAGTCCCGCCCTTCGATGCGGAGGAGCCCCTGCTTCCGGGCGGCGGCCCAGGAGCCGGCCCGCACCAGGTCCTCGTAAGGGACAACCTCGGCCCGGATGAAGCCCCGCTCCATGTCGCTGTGGACCCGGCCGGCGGCCTGGGGGGCCGTGCTCCCCCGAGGGAGGGGCCAGGCCCGCACCTCCTGCCCACCGGTGATGGTGAAGAAGGTGATGAGCCCCAACGTCTCGTAGGCGGCCCGGGCCAGGGTCGTCAGTCCCGACTCGGTCAATCCCACGTCGGCCCGGTAGGCGGCCGCCTCCTCCGGCGGCCAATCGGCCAGCTCCATCTCCAGTTGGGCGCAGAGGACCACCCAGGGCACCCCCTCGGCCTCGGCCCGCTCCCGGACCCGATCGGCGAGGGGACCACCCTCGGGCAGGTCCTCCTCCCCCACGTTGACCACGTAGATGCGGGGTTTGGTGGTGAGCAGGGCGACCTCCCGCAGGTAGGGGGAGGCGGCCTCCAACTCCGGCCAGCGGTGGGCCGGGAGCCCCTGCTGGAGGTGGGTCCGCAGCGACTCCAGGGCCGCCAGCTCGTCGGCGAACTCGCGAGGTCGGGCTTTGGCCATCCCCCGGACCTTCTCGATCCGCCGCTCCAGCACCGCCAGGTCGGCCATCACCAGCTCCAGGTCCAACACCTCCAGTTCCTCCAGCGGGTCCAGGGTGCCGACCCCCGGCGGGACGTTTTCGTCCTGGAAGCAGCGGAGGACCAGGGCCATCGCGTCCACGTTGCGGATGTGGCCCAGGAACTGGTTGCCCAGCCCCTCGCCCCGGTGGGCTCCCTTGACCAGGCCGGCGATGTCCACGAAGGTCACGGTGGCCGGGGTCACCCGCTCCGGCCCGACCATCGCTGCCAGCCGGTCCAGCCGCTCGTCGGGGACGACGGCCACCCCCACGTTGGGCTCGATGGTGGTGAAGGGGTAGCCGGCCACCGCTGCGCCGGCCCGCGTCAGGGCGTTGAAGAGGGTGGATTTGCCGGCGTTGGGCAGCCCGACGATCCCCATCTCCAGGCTCATCGCCTCACCCTCTCGCTGTCGCGTTCTCGCGTGGCCCCATCGCCCTCGACCTCTGCCGCCTCTTCCTCCTCCAGCGCGGCCAGCTCCTCGGCCGTGGGCAGAGGGACTTCAAAGTAGAAGGTACTCCCCACGTCCAACTGGCTTTCCACCCAGACCCGTCCCCCGTGGCGCTCGGCGATGGATTTGACGATGGCCAGGCCGAGGCCGGACCCCTTGATGTTCAGGGTGTCCCGCCGCTTGATGCGGTAGAACTTCTCGAAGAGGCGGACTTGGTCGGCGGGGGCGATGCCGATCCCGGTGTCGGCCACCGAGACGACGGCCCGGTCACTCCGCACGGTCACCCCCACGGTGACCGAGCCGGAGGGGGTGTACTTGATGGCGTTCTCGACCAGGTTGGCGATGGCGTGGCGGAGCAGCGCTTGGTCACCGATCACCTGGATTTCGCGCACCGGCGGCTCCAGGCTCAGGGAGAGCCCCTTGGCGACGGCCTGGACCCGGTGGTCCTCTACGACGGCGGCGGCGATCTCGCCCAGGTCGCAGCGTTCTCGCATCAGCCCCACGCCGGCCTCGATGCGCCCCAGGTCGAGCAGGTCGTCAATGAGCTCCGTCATCTGCTCGATGCCGGCGATGATCTTCTCCACATAGGTCTGCTGTTTGGGCGTCACCTGGCCCACCATCGGGATCATCGTCGCGTAGCCCCGCATAAAGGTCAGCGGGGCCCGCAGGTCGTGGGAGACGGTGGCGACAAACTCCGACTTCATCTCATCCAGCTCCTTCAGGTAGGTGATGTCCCGCATCAGCACCACCCGCCCGATGGTCTGACCGTCGCCGCTGACGATGGTGGAGCAACTGGCGTAGAAGGTGCGCCCGTCGGGCATCGGAACCTCATCGGTGAGGGCGGAGCGGCCGTCCATTGGCTCTGTCAGCAGGCGGACCACGGCCTCGTGGTCAATCACCTCCTGCACGGGCCGCAGATGGACCTCTTCGCCGCTGATGCCGAAGAGCTCTTCGGCGGCCGGGTTGATGAGGAGCAGGCGGTCCAGTTGGTCGGTGACGATGATGGCGTCGGAGGTGCTGGCCAGGATCGCCTCCAGCCGGCGCCGTCCGCCCTCGGCGGCCTGGAAGAGCCGGGCGTTCTCGATGGCGACCGCGCCTTGGCTGGCCAAGGTGGAGAGGAAATCCACCTCGCTGGCGGAGAAGCGGTGGATGTGATCGTAGGCCAGCCAAAGCACCCCCACGGTTCGCTCCTGGATGCGCATAGGGAGCACGATGGCGGCCCGCACCTGGGGCGGAATGGAGACGCCCTGCAGGAAGCGGGCGATGCGAGGGTTCTCCGGCGGTCGGGTCAGGTTCTCCAGGAGCACCGGCCCGTCGGCCTGGAGGGCCAGCCGAGCGACCATCCGGTCCAGCCCCGTCAGCCGTCCGCCTCCCTCCCCTCGGGCCATCACCCACTGGGGTTCTCCCTCCTGCGAGAGGAAGATGAGGCGGGCCTGACGGGCTTGGGTGACCTGGAGGGATCCTTGGAGGATTGGGGGCAGCGCTTCCCGCAGGTCCAAGGTGGCCGAGACGGCCTGGGAGACCCGCAGGAGCAGATTTAGGTCCTCCATCCGCCGCTTCAGCCGGATGCGCATCCGCTCGAAGGCTTTGCCCAACTGCCCAACCTCGTCCTCGCCCTCCAGTTGGACCCGGGCGGAGAGCTCCCCTTCGGCGATTCGGGCAGCAGCCTGGGAGAGGGCGGTCAGCGGTTGGGTGAGCCGTTGGGTGACGACAGGGATGGTCACCACCAGGATCACGCCCAGGGCCAGCAGTAGGGCCAACAAGGGCTTCGAGGTCTGGGTCGCTGCATCGAGCACGACCTCGTAGGGGAGGGTGATCACGACCTGCCAGTCAGACCCCTCGACCGGGAGGACGTAGACCAGCCGGCGCGTGCCGTTGTAGTCCAGGTCTTGGTAGGCCTGCCCGACAGGGACTTTGGTGATCTCCCGCCGCTGGACGCTTTGTTGCCAAACGGTGAGCACCTGGCCGGAATCGGGGTGGATGACGATCCGCCTTCGATCGTCCATAAGGAAGCCGCTTCCCCGCCCCATCGTCCACTGGAGGCTCCGCATCACCGGGACCAGGACGGGGTTGATCTCCGGGCGGGTTCGCCCCAGCAGCACCCGATAGGGCGGCCCCTCGCCCTCCAGCGGAGCGAGGAAGGAGATCACGGCGTCCCCTTCGGGAGAGCGGTGGACGGCGCTGATCTGGGGTGCACCCGTGCGGATCACCCGTTCTAGCAGCGTTTCTTCTTCCAAAGAGAGGGGAAGGCGCTCTTCTTCAGAGCTGGGATAGCGGGCGATCTCCGTCCCGGTAGAATCGAAGAGCACCAGTTGGTGGAAGAAGGCCACCGTGCGTAGGTCCTGGGCGAGCCACTGCTGGAGGATGGCCGGATCTTCCTCCTGAAGCCGCTCGTCGGAGGCGAAGGTGACCATCAGCCCCTGTCCCATCTGGAAGAAGAAGGGGATGCCGACGGAAGCGTTGGTCGCATCCCGAGACATCTGAGCGATTGCCTGGGTGGTTGCCACCCGGATGGCGGTGGTCGTCACCGCCGAAAAGAGGATCACCACCATCACCATTGTGAGAGGGACGAAGACGATGAGGAGCCGCCGGCTCATGCTCCGGGCGTGGGGAGGGGCTTCCTGCCCCCAGCGGCGGGGCTTCCAGGTGGGGATAAGGGCGTAGAGGAACTGGACGACGAGCCCGCTGAAGAGGCCCTGGAGCATCAGCGGAGGCAGGTAGGCCCGCTGCAGGCTCCAGGCGTAGTCCAAGGCGCTGAGGCTGGAACCTCCCGTGGAGACGTAGGTATTGGGGAGTTGCAGGGTCCAGACGAGGGTGGCGGCTGCTAGGCCGGTCAGGATGGGCTGACGCACCGCTCGGAAGAGCCAGCCCCGGTAGTCCTGACAAAGGAGGAAGCCGGCCGTCAGCCCTAGCAGCCCTCCTTCAAAGGGCTGAAAGATACGCGAGCTGTCCAGCCCTCCCTGCACCAGTCCGCTGAGCACACCCAACGCCATAGCGGGGCCGGCCCCTAGCCGGACGCCGGCGAGCATCAGCAGAGGACCGATCAGGAGG
>WFUY01000190.1 GCA_015484715.1 Thermoflexales bacterium
AGATCGATCCGCCCACGTTCGGGGGTGAATTTGCTGGCGTTGCTGAGCAGGTTGAGCAGGATCTGCTTCAACCGCATCGGGTCGGCCATCAGCGGGGGCAGGGGATCGGCGACTTCGAAGATGAGGGTCTGATCCTTCTGCTCAACCATCGGGGCGATGGTGGCCTGCACCTCTTCCAACAGGGCAGGGATGTCTACCTCCTGGAGGGAGAGGGTCATCCGCCCTGCTTGGATCTTGGAGAGGTCCAGTAGGTCGTTGATGAGCGCCAGGAGGTGCTGCCCGCTGGCGTGGATGTAGCGCAGGTACTCCTGAGCCATCTCGCTCAGCTCCCCGGCCAGACCGTCTAGCAGGACTTCGGAGAAGCCGATGATGGCGTTGAGGGGGGTGCGCAGTTCGTGGCTGACGCTGGCCAGGAACTGAGACTTGAGCCGGTCCAGCTCCTTCAGGCGGGCGTTGGCCTCCTCCAGCGCCTGGTTGCGCAGGGCCAGGGCCTCTTCGGAGCGTCGGAGCCGCTCGAAGAGCTGGGTGTTCTCCAGGATAACGGCGAGGCTGTTCCCCATCGTCTGGAGCAGCCGCAGGTCGTCGTCGGAGAAGCCCCCCACCTCGCTGCTCTCCACGTTGAGCACGCCGATGACACGGCGACCGGCAGCCAGGGGAATGCTGAGGGCGGACCGGGTGGTGGGTGCGCTGGTGATGTAGCCCCCGTCCTGCCGCACGTCGGGGATGAGGACGGGCTCACCGGTCTCGGCCACACGCCCGATGACCCCTTCGCCAGGGCGCAGGCCGGCCTGGATGGCCTGAGCTGGGGGGTGACCGGCATAGGCCCGGACCCGGAGGCAGGGTTTCCCACCCTGTCCATCATCGGCCCCGGCCGCCTCGTTGTCCTTACCGTCCAGCAGGAGCACGGCGACGTGGGTGCCCTCCAGGACGAAACGGAGCGTGTTCACCACGCTCTGGAGCATCGTCTCCAACTCCATCGTGGCCGCCGCCGCCACCACGATGTCGTAGAGCAGGGTCAGCTCGCTCAGCCGCTGCTGAGCCTCGGCGAAGAGCCGAGCGTTCTCGATGGCCACCGCCGCCTGGTTGGCCAGCGTCTGGATCAGCGTGATCTGGTCCTCGCCAAAGTGACAGTCGGGCCGTGTCTCCCACATTTCCACGTAGCCGATGGTCCGGTTTCGGGCCACCAGGGGGATGAGGAGTAGGGCCTGGGCCTGGTGGGCGACCAATTCCTCCTGCCATTCCCCGCCTCCCTGGTCGGCCGTGATGAGGAGGGGGCGGCGGCTGGTCAGCGCCCGGGTGGTCACAGGCCGTTGGGAGAGGTCGTAGGTCTGGCCCACATTGGCGCTCTGCCTCTCGCTCTCCTCGGTCCAAAAGGCGGCGACGACGGTGGCCCGGGTGGGAGGATGGCCCGGTTCCAGGATGCAGATGCGGGCACCGGCCACCTCCATCAGGCGGGCCAGACGCTCGCTGACCATTCGGAGCACCTGGCCGATGTCCAACGTGGCCGAGATGGTGGTGGTCATCTCGTAAAGGAGCGCCTTTTGGAGGAAGTTGGCCTGGTTCTGCTCTTGCAGACGGGCATTCTCCAGGGCTAGGGCCAGGGTGAGGGCAAAGGTGCGGACCAGCGCTTCATCCTCCGGGGCAAAGGCAGGACTCTGGTCAGCGGTCTTCACGCTCCGTCGGCCTATCAGGTAGAAGGCCCCCAGAAGGCGCGGACCGGCGGCCAGAGGGACACCTAGGAGCGCCGGCTGGTCCTCAGCCTCCCCCCCGTCTGGGGACCAGCGATCTAGCCGCAGGGGGACTCCTTCGCGAACAACCTGGGCCAGGGGTCCCTCCAAGGAGACCTGGCGGACCAGCCCGGCCTCCTCGGCGGGCGTAAGGCCCACCTGCTGGCTCAGGGAGGGCGTGCCATCCTCCCACAGGAAGAGCGCTCCGCCCCGGGCATCCACGAGGGGCAGAAGGCCCTTCAGGGCCTGTCGCAGGGCTTGATGGCCCAGTCCCAGATTGTCCACAACCTGATGGCCCAGGTCGTAGAGGGATTGCAGTCGGTGCTCGTACCCGCTCATCTCACCCCAAATACTGGCGCACCTGGTCGGGAAAGGTCCGGGTATTGATGGGCTTGGCGATGTAGCCATCACAACCGGCACCCCGGGCGCGGGCTTCCTCCTCGGCCGACGCGCTGGCGGTGAGGGCAATGATGGGGATGTGGGCGGTCTCAGGCTGGGCTCGCAGCCGGGCCACAGCGTCGTATCCGCTCATATCAGGCAGGTGGACGTCCAACAGGATCAGGTCGGGCTGCTCGTCGAGAGCCTTCCGCAATCCTTCCTCGCCTGTACGGGCCTCCACCACGCGGAACCCTTGAGAAGTCAGCACGACCTCCACCAACCGCTGACTCAACACACTATCCTCGATGACCAAGATAGTCGCCTGCGATGCCATGGCACAACCTCTCCGTACATTCCGTCCCTTCAACGCGCCTTTTCCAACCGCGAGGTAGGGCGACGCCCGGCACCGTCCCTTCAATTGTAGGGCCTTTTGGTCGAGACGTCAATAGCCATCCTTGGCGTAGCGCTGCACCTCCAGGTAGATGGGCCGGGGAAGAAAGCCAGGGGTGACGAAGGCATAGTTGTCCCGGTAGTTGTGACGCAGGGCCGGCAGCCGGAAGACCCAGATGACGACGGCCCGGCACCAGGGCCAGCGGCGGCGGGCCCACTCGTAGGCCCCGATGGTGTAGCGGATGCGCTGGGCCGGCCGGACGGCCATCGTCCAGCGGGGATGGTCATTCCACCCGGCCTCGGTCACGTAGATGGGCTTCTCCCCATCCCCCGCCTCGACCATGATCTGGCGCAGGAGCTCCACCCGCCGGAAG
>WFUY01000191.1 GCA_015484715.1 Thermoflexales bacterium
CTCATCGGGCGAGGGGGCGGCCCTCGCCCGACGGAGAATCTGGTGAAACGATCAGGTGCCGGGCACTCCCACGTGCCCGGCACCTGCGCTCTTTCGCCCTCGGCGCTTAACTCGCGACCAAGTCTGAGACCCGCGCCCGGAAGCCGGGCAGCAGTGGCGACGTCAACTCATCCTCCTCCCGCCAGGTGCCCACCAGGCGTAGCACCCCCTCCTGCCGTCGGTAGACCTCGATGGTCCGGGCCCTCCAGTCCACGATCCAGTACTCCTGCACCCCCCGCAGCGAGTAGAGCTTCAGCTTCACCACCCGATCTCGGCGCTCCTTGGAGGTGCCGGGGGAGAGCACTTCCACAACCAATTCCGGCGCGCTGTGCAGGTGTCCATCTTCCCCCAGGATCGCCTGCAACCGCTCATCGCTCACCCAGACGACATCCGGTACCACGTCGTTCTCGTCGTCGAAGACCAGGCCGGGTGCTGGTGCAACGTGACCGAAACCACTTGTGTGACACCAGTTGGTTAAAGCCGCTGCAATGGCGTTACACGTAGTCTGATGATGCCAGTGGGGTTGCTTGGACATCAGAAGCTCTCCGTCAACGATTTCGTAGCGGATGCCGTCCTCGGGCAGCAGGTCTAGATCGGCCCGCGTCCAGCGGATGGGCGTTGTGGTAACAGCCATTGGAAGCCTCCTCTCATCCCAACTCCCAACTCCCTTTTCCATTGTAGCATATCCCGGCTTCCGGGGCAAGGTCGAAACCCTGGTGATAGCGCTACTTCATCCGCTGTTGCCACTCGTAGAGCTTGTTCAGCGCTTCCAGAGGGGTCAGGCTGTTGATGTCCAGCGTCTTCAGTTCCTCGAGGATGGGATCGTGGTCGGTGAAGAGGGTCAGTTGTACGGGGGTCTCTTCTTCCTCGCGTTGACCGGGGCGTAACTCACCGCTCTCCAACCCTGCCAGGAGCTCCTCGGCCCGGTGGATGACGGCCCGGGGCAATCCGGCCAGTTGTGCCACGTGGATGCCGTAGCTCTTGTCCGCCCCGCCGGGCACGACCTGGTGCAGGAAGACGACCTGGTCTCCCTCCTCGGCCACGGCCATGTTCACGTTCTCCACCCCCGGAAGCCGCTCGGCCAGCGCCGTCAGTTCGTGGTAGTGGGTGGCGAAGAGGGTCTTGGCCCCCAGCCGGGGATGGTTGTGGATGTACTCGACGACGGCCCAGGCGATGGAGAGGCCGTCGTAGGTGCTCGTCCCCCGTCCGATCTCGTCCAGGATGAGCAGGCTGCGGCGGGTGGCGTGGTGGAGGATGTGGGCCGTCTCCACCATCTCGACCATAAAGGTGGACTGGCCGGCCGCCACCTCGTCCTGAGCCCCGATGCGGGTGAAGATGCGGTCCACCAGGCCGATGCGGGCCCGGCGGGCCGGGACGAAGCTGCCCATCTGGGCCATCAGGACGATGAGGGCAGCCTGGCGCAGGTAGACGCTCTTGCCCGCCATATTGGGGCCGGTGACGATGAGGATGCGCCGCCGCCGGTCCAGGTGGAGGTCGTTGGGCGTGAAAGTCTCCCCCTCCAGTGTCTGCTCGACGACGGGGTGGCGGCCCGCCTCGATCTCCAGCAGGTCCTCGTCGGTCAGTTCCGGGCGCACGTAGTCGTTGCGGCGGGCCACCTCCGCCAGCGTGGTCACCACGTCCAGCCGGGCGATGGCCCGGGCCGTCTCCAACAGAGTCGCCGCGTGGGCGGCCACCTGCTGGCAGACCTCCCGGAAGAGGCGCGTCTCGACCTCGCTGCGCTGCTCCTCGGCGTTGAGGATCAGCGATTCGTACTCCTTGAGCTCCGGCGTGATGTACCGCTCGGCGTTGACCAGCGTCTGCTTGCGGATGTAGTCGGAGGGCACCCGGGAGGCGTTGGCCTTGGTCACCTCGATGTAGTAGCCGAAGACCTTGTTGTATCCTACCTTGAGGGTCTTGATCCCCGTGCGCTCCCGCTCCCGCTGCTCCAGGCGGGCCACCCAGCCTCGGGCGTCGCGGGCCGCCGTCAGGAGGGCGTCCAGTTCTGGGGAGAAGCCGGGGCGGATCACCCCGCCCTGGCCGGGGGAAGCAGGCGGGTCGTCGGTGATGGCCTGGGCGATGAGTTCGGCCACCTCCGGGCAGGGGTTCAGCGCCCTCGCCAGCCCCTCGACGACGGGATGGGCCGCCGTCAGGGGGTGCAGCGCCTCCTGCAGTCGGGGCACCGCCTCCAGCGCCTTGCGAATGCCCACCAGGTCGCGGGGCGTCGCCGTTCCGCCGACGACGCGGTTGGTCAGCCGCTCCAGGTCGGGCAGCCGCTTCAGCGCCCGGCGGACGGCAGCCCGGGCCACGCCGTCCTCATAGAAGGCTTCCACCTGGTCCAGCCGCCGCTCCAGGGCCTCTCGGTCCAGGAGGGGCTGTCCCATCCAGATGCGCAGCAGCCGGCCTCCCATCGGTGTCTGGGTCCGGTCGAGGACGCCGAGGAGGGAGCCCCGCTTGCCGCCACCCCGGATTGGCTCCGTCAGTTCCAGGTTGCGCCGGGTGGCGGGGTCCAGGAGCATAAAGCGGCGGGTGCTGTAGGTGGAGAGGCCCGTCAACTGGGCCAGCGCCCGCTTCTGGGTCTCCCGCAGGTACTGGACGATGGCCCCGGCGGCCCGGATGGCCAAGGGCTTCCCCTCGCAGCCGAAGCCGGCCAGGGTGGCGACGCCGAACTGCTCCATCAGGGCCTGGCGGGCCGTCTCCTGCTCGAACTGCCAGTCGGGGCGGGGGGTGACGTGGGTCGTCTCGGGCAGCCAGCCATCCGCCCGGCCCTGGAGGGCCTCGGGGAGCAGGCACTCGCGGGGGGAGAGGCGGGCCAGCTCCTCTTGGAGCAGGGTGGTCACCTCCTCGCCCTCCAGTTGGGTGGTGGCGAACTCGCCGGTGGTGATCTCGGCGTAGGCCAGGCCGGCCCGTCCCTCGATCACGACGAGGGCGGCCAGGTAGTTGGGGCGCTTCTCCTCCAGGAGGGTCGGCTCGACGACGGTCCCAGGGGTGACGATCCGCACCACCTCTCGGGGGACCAGCCCCTTGACCGGGGCGTCGCCCACCTGCTCGGCGATGGCCACCCGATAGCCCTTCTCGATGAGGCGGGCGATGTAGCCCTCGACGGCGTGGTGGGGGACGCCGGCCATCGGCACCCGCTCCCCTTTGGCGACCGGGCGGGAGGTGAGGACCAGGTCCAGCTCCTGGGCCACGATCTCCGCGTCCCGGTCGAAGGTCTCGTAGAAGTCGCCCAGCCGGAAGAAGAGAATGGCGTCGGGGTGCTGGCGTTTGAGTTCCAGGTACTGACGGCGAATGGGGGTGGGTTTGGACATCGGGGGTTCAGGTTCAAGACTCAGAGGCTGGCAGCCTCGTCCAGCGCGGCGATGACCTGGCGGCGCAGCCGGCCGGAGAGGGCCTGGGTCCGACCGGCTCCGCGCAGCCACTTTTTCAACCGTCGGAGGGGGAGGGCCGGCAGCGGCGCACCGTTGGCCTTCAGCTCCACCTCGGGGTTGGTGAAGAGGACGACGACCCGCATCGGCACCTCCTCCCCCGGTAGGGCCTTCTCGAAGAGGGCCTGCATCTTACGCAAGGCGGCCTCCGCCTCCCGCTCCGGGTCGCCCAGGGGCTCGTCCCGGCCCACCAGACGCCAGTAGAGGCTGGCCCGGTGGTGCCACCGCCCGTCCTCCCCGTACCACACCTGACCTCGCTGGCCTTTGAGCAGGAAGAGGGTGACGATGCCCGGCTCCACCAGCACCGCCGGGACGGGCAGGGCGTAGGCGTAGAAGGTGTAACGATCGTCAAGCCCTTTGAGGGCCTGGGCGACCACGGTGTCGGCCCGGTATTGAGGCATATAGCGGTTGGCCAGGTAGAGGCTGACGCGCGTGGTCAGGAAACCGACGATGAGGGTGATGAAGGGGATGACCGGCACCTCGGGCCGCAGGAAGGAGAAGGCGGTCCCCGTCAGCAGGATGGCGATGCCCGACAGGCCGGTCCACTGGGCCAGCTTCTCCCGACGGGTGGCAAAGGCGGTGTTGACGACGAGTTTCATCGGACGGCTCCTAGGACGAGACAGGCGTTCTGGCCGCCCAACCCGAAGGAGTTGGAGAGCACAACCCGCACGTCGGCCCGTCGCGCCTCGTTGGGCACGTAGTCCAGGTCGCACTCGGGGTCGGGCGTCTCGTAGTTGATGGTGGGGTGGATGATCCCGTGGTGGATGATCAGGGCACAGACGGCGGCTTCGATGGCTCCGGCCCCGCCCATCGGGTGCCCCAGCATAGACTTGGTGGAGCTGATGGGGATGTTGTAGGCCTGCTCGCCAAAGAGGGTCTTGATGGCCAGGGTCTCCACGGCGTCGTTGATGGGCGTGGAGGTACCGTGGGCGTTGATGTAGTCCACGTCGTCGGGGGTCAGGCCGGCGTCCTCCAGCGCCCAGCGCATGGCCCGGATGGCCCCGGCCCCCGTGGGATCGGGGGCGGCGATGTGGTAGGCGTCGGAGGCGGAGGCGTGGCCCAGCACTTCGGCGTAGATGCGGGCCCCTCGGGCGCGGGCGTGGGCCAGGCTCTCCAGGATCAGGATGCCGGCCCCCTCGCTGAAGACGAAGCCATCCCGGTCGGCGTCGAAGGGGCGGCTGGCCCGCTCCGGCTCGTCGTTGCGGGTGGAGAGGGCCCGCATCGCGGCGAAGCCGGCGAAGGCGACCTCGTGGATGAGCGCTTCCACGCCGCCGGCGATCACCAGGTCGGCGGCCCCTCGCCGGATCAGTTCGCAAGCCTCGCCCACGGCCTGGGTTCCGGTGGCGCAGGCGCTGGTCACCGTCGTGGTGGGGCCTTGAGCGCCGAAGAAGCGGCTGATGTGGAAGGCAGGCATGTTGGGGATGGAAGCGGGGAGGGCGAAGGGGCTGACTCGTTGCCATCCCTTCTGCCACAGGACCCGCATCTGCTGGGCGGCCATGTCGAAGCCCCCCATCGCCGTGCCCACCACCACGCCGACCCGCTCCGGGTTGGCCCAGCCGTTGTTGAAGCCGGCGTCGGCGATGGCCTCTTGGGCCGTCGCCACGGCGACCTGGGAACTGCGGGCCATCCGGCGGGCCTCCTTGAAGCCGACGTACTTCTGGGGCTCGAAGCCCTTCAGTTCGCCGGCGATCCGGCTGGGGTAGCCGGTGGCGTCGAAGAGGGTGATCGGCCCGATGCCCGACCGGCCAGCGATCAGCCCCTCCCACGTCTCCTGCACGGTGAGTCCCAGGGGGGTCATCAGGCCCAACCCGGTGATCACCACGCGCTGCTCATCACTGCGATGGTTGTGGTTCATCCTCTCCTCTTTCTTTCGTCCGACTCCTCGATGTTAGCGGTCACTGTGATGGTCTCTTGGATCGCCTGGCGTATGGCCTCCTCGGCTTCTCTGGACTCGGCTTGACAGAGTTCGTCGAACAGCGTTGCCAGCCTCTCCTGCTCGCTCAAGGTGAGCCTGAGCGGGTTCAGGACAGGCAGGCGGTCCATCTCCCTGGGCTCGATCTTGATGGTGTCACCGCCGTAGGTACGGCCTACCTGTCGCAGGGCTGCTTTGGTCATCCGCGAGTTCAGCACGGCAAGAAAAGCCTTCAGCATCTGTTCGTCCCGACCGGTGGCGGGGATTGGGTAGATGCAAAGGAAGACGTTAAGGGCCAGCACACCGGCCAGGTTGTAGATGAAACGTGATCGCTTGCGGCTCAGGTAGGTGAAGTAGATGGGGGCGGGGTCGCGCTGTTCCATCGTGTACCAGAGAGGCCGGGTTCTGACCAGGCTGCGCTCGTGCAAATGCTGGGCTTCACCCCATCGGATGTAGAGAGCTTCTGGGGTATCGGGCTGTACCGGTCCTGTCAGGTACAGCAGCCAGCGCTTCTTCCCCTCCCGGCCCAGCCGGTCGAAGTCATCCTCGGTAAAAGCATACCCCGGCGCTTCACGGGTCTTGGTCAGTACAGGGCGCAAGTTGGTTGGATCAACCCCCCAGCGCTTCACCTCATCGTCCGAAAGCACGAAGAAGGCATTGGCACCGGTGGCGATGCCCCGTACAATGCGGGCGAGCGAAGCGAGGGGAACAAGCCGTCCATCGTCGTGGTTGTTATGCCCGATGACCGTCCATTTGCGATCCGGCTCCAAGGTGGAAAGGCGAAGCCTTCGCCGATGCCCCCAGTCGATGTCTCCCTCACCCTCTTGCTCAACCGCATCGAGTATCGGTTCCACTCCAGGCCACCGGTGCACCTGTAGGTGTACGACCCAGTCACGGGGAGGAGCGCCCGGCCCTTCGATCAGCGTGATACAGGCTGCGGTGTCCACGCCTTCGAAAACGGGAAAGGTTTCGTCAAAGCTGACGATGGCCCGCAAGCGTAGCTCCCGTCGAACAAAAGCTTTGATCTGATTGCTGTAGAAAGCCTCGAATACCGTTGCCGGTGTGATGAAAGCCATTCGGCCATCGGGCGCGAGCATCCGGCTGGCCTGGATGAAGAAGTGGGCGAACAGGCTGGAAAAACGGCTGAGCTTGACGCCGAACTCTTGCTCCGCGACCGTTGCCCAGGTAGACTTGTAAGCTTCAGGCAGGCGGTGGTGCCGTGTGTACGGCGGATTGCAGATAATGGCGTCGAACTTCTCGGAGAAGGTGGTCGGGGCGGTCGTTGCCATCCCCGGCAGGGCCATCTGACGCACGTCAAGCGTGTACGCTGCCGTGGGCTCCCGCAGGATCGCGGCCGGCTCTCCTCGGGGTAGCAAGAAGTCGTCCCACCGCAGGCGAAGCCAAACGCTTGAAGGGTATCGCAGCAAGAGATTGGTCAGGCCCATTAGGAAGACCAAAGGGCTGATCTCAACGCCCGCCACACTTTGCAGGGCGGTTTCCGAGGATGCTCCTCGTTGGATCAACCGGTTTATCGCTGCCAGCAAGAGGACACCGGAGCCAAAAGCTGGGTCCAGTACCCGGTCGGTAGGCGATTGGATAGCCCATTGGCTCATCAGTTGGGCGATGGGCCAGGGGGTCCAGAACTGCCCCGGTGCGCGACGGGCACGCTGGGGGATCCACGCTGCGTAAGCATCCCCGATGACGTCTTCGGAAGCCCGTTGCAGCGCCTCCGCCAGGGTTGCGATCTGGGGAACCCGGAGGACCAAGCCGGACCGCAGGGCCAGGAGGTCTAGGATGGAAGAAGGTTGTGGTTCGATTCCCAAGGCTCTCAGTAGAGCGTTGCTGTGGGAGGTGAGGAACTGGACTGGGATTGCGACGGGCAGCGCATCAGCATCCAGTTGGTAACTAATCAGGCCCCGTAGCACCAGGTTGAGTGCGGCTTGGTGAGCAAGCACCTGCTCATCTACGGGAGCATCCCAGCCGTGAAGCCGTGCCCACTTCCTCATTTCCTCGCCGGAGGCGGTCGGCACCAGCCGCACCAGCTTTTCTGCCAGGGGCAATGTTAGGGCTTCGAGCAATTCGCGGGCACCGGTCATAGCAACCGACTCCGAAGATCGGTGAGGACCACGATCTCTTCGGCCCAGCGGCCTTGCGAGAAGCGCATCAGGAAGTCGCTGCCCCGCAGGTAGCGGGGATTCAGGTAGAACCCCCAGAGCACCTGGGCGAACCGATCGGACAGAAAGACCTCCAGGTCTACCCGGCTGATCTGCAGGAACTGCTCGAAGCAATCTACGTCTGGAGAGGAGTCCACGTGTCAGGTCCCCCGATGGGCGAAGGCAGCCAACCCTTCCTGGATGGCATCCAAGATCCGGCCTTCCACAGCTCGGCGGGCCTGGCCGATGGCGTTCTTCACCGCCCGCCCGTTGGAGCGCCCGTGGGCAATAATGACAACCCCGTTGACGCCTAAAAGTGGCGCGCCGCCGATCTCGAAGGGGTCAATCCGACGGGCAACCCGCCGGAAGGCCGGCTTCGCCAGCAGCCCCCCCACCATCGTGAGGGGATTGGCCGTCACCTCGACCCGGATCAGCTCGTTGAGCATCTTGGCCACCGCCTCGATGGTCTTGAGCACCACGTTGCCGGTGAACCCATCGGTCACCACCACGTCGGCCTCCCCGGCGATCATCTCCTTCCCCTCCACGTTGCCGATGAAATTCAGAGAGGAGTCCCGAAGCAGGGCGAAGGCCTCCTTGACCAGGGTGTTCCCCTTGCCCGGCTCCTCCCCGTTGGAGAGCAACGCCACCCGGGGAGAGGTGCAGCCCAACACCCGCTCGGCGTAGATGCTGCCCATCACCCCGAACTGGTAGAGGTAGCTGGGCTTGCAGTCGGCGTTGGCCCCGATGTCCAGCAGGACCACCTGCCCGTTCATCACCGGCAGGATGGTGGTCAGAGCAGGCCGCTGCACGCCGGGGATCCGCTTCAGGCTGCAGAGGGTCGCTACGGCCAGGACACCGCCGGTGTTGCCGGCCGAGACGAAGGCGTCCGCCCGACCGTCCCGCACCAGGTCCATCCCCACCCGCATCGAGGCGTCCTTTTTGACGCGGGCAGCCCGGGCCGGCTCCTCATCCATCGCGATCACCTGGCCGGCGTGGACGATCTCCAGCCGCAGCCCTCGGACATCGTACTTGCCCAACTCCGCCCGAATCCGGGCCTCGTCCCCCACCAGGATGATCTCGTCCCCCCACTCGCGGGCGGCCAGCACCGCCCCCTCCACATCGGGCACCGGGTGGTTGTCGGTGCCCATCGCATCGAGTACAATTCGCATGGTGTTCCCCTCCCGAGTCGCGGAATCCGTCGGGGGAATTCTACACGAAGCAGAGCAAAAGTCAACGCCTGGGACTAGCTTGTCACCCTCCCGCAGGTCACGCGGTGCCGGCGACAGCTATGGCTTATCGAAGGCTGCTTATGACGCGCTCCAGACCGGGAGGAACCTGCGGGAGGGGGCAGCTCAAGCCTGCGATACCCTTGCTCCTCCGGCCATCCTGAAGTACAATCCGGGCAAACCACCCTTCCTGGCAGGTAACCGTTCACCCTCCCGCAGGTTAGGCGCGTTTCCGACGCGAAACCGTGCTTTAAATCGCCCATCGGGGCTGAAAGCGCCCTCGACCGGTGACCTGCGGGAGGGTAGGCTGAATAGGTATCCTGGCAGAATCGCTTTGGAGGAGAAAGCTGATGCGAGCCGTGGACATTATCGCCAAGAAGCGGGATGGAGGGGAGTTAACGCGCGAGGAACTCCACTTCTTCATCCAGGGCTACACCCGGGGCGACATCCCCGACTACCAAGCGGCGGCCTGGCTGATGGCCGTCTACCTGCGGGGGATGAGCCGACGGGAGACGGTGGACCTGACGCTGGAGATGGCCCATTCCGGCGACATCCTGGACCTCTCCGACATCGCCCCCGTCGTCGTGGACAAGCACTCGACCGGCGGGGTGGGGGACAAGACGACGCTGGTCGTGGCCCCCGTGGTGGCCGCGGCCGGCCTGCCCGTGGGCAAGATGACGGGCCGAGGGCTCGGCTTCTCCGGCGGGACGTTGGACAAGCTGGAGTCCGTCCGGGGCTACCGCTCGGACCTGACCACCGCCGAGTTCCTGGACCAGCTCCGGCGCATCGGCATCGTGCTCACCGGCCAGAGCCTGGACCTGGCCCCGGCCGACGGGAAGCTCTACGCCCTGCGGGACGTGACGGCGACCGTCTCCAGCCTCCCCCTGATCGCCAGTTCGGTGATGAGCAAGAAGCTGGCCAGCGGTGCCCACGCTCTGGTCCTGGACGTGAAGGTGGGCCGAGGGGCCTTTATGCGCACCCTGGAAGAGGCGCGGGCCCTGGCCGAGATGATGGTCAGCATTGGGAAGGACGCGGGCCGGCGGGTCACCGCCCTGCTCTCGGATATGAACCAGCCCCTGGGCTGGGCCGTGGGGAACGCGCTGGAACTGCGGGAGGCCATTGACGTGCTCCACGAGGGCGGCCCTCCCGACTTCCGGGAGCACTGCCTGGTCGTGGCCAGTGAGATGCTGCTCCTGGGGGGCAAAGTCCAGAGCGAGGAAGAGGGG
>WFUY01000192.1 GCA_015484715.1 Thermoflexales bacterium
ACCAGGTCCGCCAGCCAGTCGGGGACCTCTTCTGCAGGAGCAGCTTCTTCCTCGGTCGAGACCTCAGGCGCGCTGGTCAGTTCCTGCAACCAGTCCGGGACCGTTTCCGCCATAGGCGAGGGTGCTTCTTCGGCCCCAGGAATTTCCGACGGTTCCAGGGGCGGGAGGAGTTCTTCCTCAGCGGTGATCTCTGCCAGCCAGTCCGGCATCTCTGCGGACGGGGCCTCTTCCTCAGTAGGGGGAACTTCGACCTCAGCGGCGGCGGCCACCTCCTGGAGCCAGTCGGAGACGGCGGGGGCGGCTTCCTCCGTGGGCAATCCGACCATCCATTCGGGAGCCTCTTCGGTGGGGAGAGCTTCGACAGGTGGGGTGTAGACCAACCGCTCGATGGTCACCTCCTGCACCGGAAGGGGGGAGAGGTCTCCTAGCAGCTCTTGAGCCACTCGGTGCTCTGGGTCGAAGGCTTCGGCCAGGCGCAGGTGCTTGGCACCCTCATCGCCCCGCCCGTCGAAGCTCCACAGGTCTCCTAGCAGGAGATGGGCCTTCAAACAGTTGGGGAGACGTTCCAGGAGTTCCAGGGCGATGGCCTCAGCCTCGATGCGCCGGCCGTCGCGCCAGAGCGCTTCGAGCAGCGCGGCTTGGAGGTCTACCCGATCGGGATGATCGCTCAAGAGCGCCCGCAGCTCCTCGATGGCACGATCGTAAAGGTGGCCTCGGAGGTAGAGGCGGGCCAGGGCCCCCCGGGTGAGGGGCACCCGATCCGGCGGCTTCCCATCCCGCCGGCCGTAGAGGTTGCGGAGTTCCTCGATGATCACCTCGTTGTCGGGAGCCAGCTCGAAAGCCCGTTCCATATACCAGACGGCCTCGGGAAGGGCTTTGGCTTGATCCTGGATGATGCTGAGCGCCACGTAGGAGACGAAATCCTCGGGGTTGACGCTAAGTACGCGCTGGAAGAGGTTGACAGCTTCCTCGTACTGCTTCTTCTCCAGGGCCGCTTTGCCCATCAGTTGGTAGGCAGGCAGGTATTTGGGGTGATGCTTCAGGATGTGGCGGCAATGCGCAATGGCCTCGTCATACGCTTCCTGTTCAATCAACGCCTCGATCTCGTCACAGTAATCACTCAAAGTAATCTCGGCCATAGCCAGCTCCTCGACGCGAATAGGGCAGGCATGATGCGGGCACACGGACGGAACGGCTGATCGCTTCCAAAATTATGCCCTGTTTTGACGAAAATGGCAAATCGGCCTCCGAGCGGCCTGACAGATTTCCCGGAGACCCTCCCGCAGGTTAACCGCGTGGCTCGCGAGGGGTGACACTGTCAGGTAGCTAGATCGGCCTCTACAGGCCGTGGAGGGCTTTCACCTTTTGGATCCGCTCTTCGACCTCCCGCTCTGGGTGGGGGGAGGGTCCTAAGGGGTCCACGACCTCTTGTTCGCCCAGCAGAGCGTAGAGGGTGTTGAGGACCCCATAGGCGAGGGCCTGCAGGTGATACCCGCCCTCCAGGGTGAAGACCACCCGTCCTTGGCAGAGGTGGGAGGCCATCGCCACCAGCTCTTGAGCCAGGTGGGCATAGCCCGGTACGGAGAGTAGCATCATGGCCAGCGGATCATCCCAGTGGGCATCGTAGCCGGCGGAGACGAGGATCAACTGCGGGTGGAAGCGCTCGGCCAGCGGCCAGAGGATCTGTTCGAAGATGGCCGCGTAGCCCGCATCGCCGACTCCCGGCGGTAGGGGCACGTTGACCGTATACCCTTTGCCGGCTCCCTGACCTGTCTCGGCGATCCAGCCGGTGCCCGGATAGAAGGGGTACTGGTGGATGGAGAAGAAGAGGACCGTTGGGTCCTGGTAGAAGATGTCCTGAGTGCCGTTGCCGTGATGGACGTCGAAGTCCACGATCAGCACACGTTCCAGTCCCTTTTCTTTCCGAGCAAAGTGGGCGGCCAAGGCCACGTTGTTGAAGAGGCAGAAGCCCATCCCCCGGCTGCGGGTGGCGTGGTGTCCCGGCGGGCGGACCAGCGCGAAGCCATTATCCACCTCTCCTGCCAGCACGGCCTCGACCAGGCCCAGTAGGCCACCGGCGGCCAGCAGGGCGGCATCGTAGGAGTGCCGAGTGACATAGGTGTCGGCGTCCAGGTGACCGCCGCCCCGCTCGGCAACCTGGCGCACCCGGGCGATGTGGGCCGGGGTGTGGACGCCCTGAAGCCGGTCCTCGGAGATGGGCTGCGGGGGGATCGAGGTAAGGCGCTCCAGCACGCTGCGTTCCGTCAGCACCTGGAGGATGCTCTCCAGGCGATGTCGGTTCTCGGGATGGCCGGCCAATGTGTGCTCCAGGAAACGGGGATCGTAAACGTATCCTGTTGCCATAGGGTTTTCCTCCTGGACGGAACCGCTCCCGCACCCGGGATGGGCGCGGGAGCGGTAGAGGGAGATAGAGACAAATGGTTGGCCCTGCGTAGGAAGACGATGGTTCTGTCAGAAAGCAGGTCCTACCCACCGATTGGGGGCCCTAAACCTCGTCCCCAGGGTTGGCGTGGGCCCCGGCCGATGCTGGTACCTCAGCGATACCTGTGGCCTCCTCGCCGGCCTCGGGGATCAGCTTGGCCTCTCGTTTGCTGGTCATAATCGCCCAGGCGATGATACCCAGGAGGGCCAGCATAATCGCCACGACGAGGGGGGAGAGGGTGAACTGGACGATCATCGGGGCGATGATGACGGAGACCAGGTTGATCACCTTGATCATCGGGTTCAGAGCCGGCCCCGCCGTGTCCTTCAGCGGATCGCCCACAGTGTCGCCCACCACGCCCGCTTTGTGAGCGGGAGATCCCTTGCCTCCGTAGTGCCCATCCTCGACGTACTTCTTGGCGTTATCCCAGGCACCGCCCGCGTTAGCCATAAAGACGGCCAGCAATTGCCCGGAGAGGATGATGCCGGCCAGAAAGCCGCCCAGCGCTTCCTCGCGCAGCAGGAAGCCCACGACGACGGGGGTCAACACGGCCAGCAGACCCAGGCTGACCAGCTCTTTCTGGGCGGCCGCTGTGCTGATGCGCACTGCCCGCTGGTAGTCGGGGGTTACCTTCCCCTCCATAAGGCCGGGGATGTGGAACTGACGACGCACCTCCTCGATGATCACCGACGCCGCCCGACTGACGGCCCGGATGAGCAAGGAGCCGAAGAGGAGGGGGACGGCCCCGCCGATGAGCAGGCCGATGAAGACGACCGGCTCGGAGACACGGATGCCCTGGGTCAGGGCCGTGGGGTCTACCTTCTGCACGTCGGTGATGAAGGAGCCGAAGAGGGAAACGGCGGCGATGACGGCGGAGCCAATGGCCACCCCCTTGGTGATCGCCTTGGTGGTGTTGCCCACGGCGTCCAGCTCGGCCATAATCTGGTGCGCGTCCTCACCGAACCCAACCATCTCACCGATGCCGTTGGCATTGTCGGCGATGGGGCCGTAGCTGTCCATCGCCACGTTGTTGCCCGTCAGGGTCAGCATTCCAATGCCGGTCATCGCGACCCCGTAGAGGACGAAGGTGAAGCCCTGTCCCCAGTAGATGAGGACGGCGGCCAGGATGGTGGCGGCGATCACCAAGATGGCCCAGACGCTGGACTCGTAGCCCGAGGCCAGACCGCTGAGGATGGTGGTGGCGGAGCCGGTCTGGGTGGAGCGGGCGATCTCCTGGACCGGCGCGTAGCGCCAGTCGGTGAAGTACTTGGTCAGCTCGTCAATGACGATAGCCAGGATGATGCCGGCCATCGTGGAGGCGAAAGCACGCCACTCGCCCATGTAAAGGAGGGCGACCAGGCCGAAGCCGATGATGGAGATGATGGCCGACGTGTAAAAGCCCCGGTTGATGGCGGTCATCGCGTTGCGGGTCTTGCCGACGGCCCGCACGAAATAGGTGCCGATGATGGAACTGAGGACCCCGATACCGCGCACGACCAGGGGGAAGACGATCCACTTGAGTTCGCCGGTCTGGGCGACGAGGACCAACCCCAGGATCAGCGCGGAGACGATGGTGACCTCGTAGGACTCGAAGATGTCGGCGGCCATCCCCGCGCAGTCCCCCACATTGTCGCCGACCAGGTCGGCGATGACGGCGGCGTTGCGGGGGTCATCTTCGGGGATGCCCGCTTCCACCTTACCCACCAGATCGGCCCCGACGTCGGCGGCCTTGGTGTAGATCCCACCGCCCACGCGCATGAAGAGAGCCAGCAGCGTGCCTCCGAAGCCAAAGCCTAGGAGGGCGTCAGGCGCAGCTGTGCCGTAGATCAAGAAGATGAGGGTGCCTCCCAGCAGCCCCAGGCCGTCGGTTAACATGCCCGTGATGGTGCCGGCTCGGTAGGCGATGCGTAAGGCGTCCCCAAAGCTCAGGCGGGCGGCGGCCGCAGCGACCCGAACGTTGCCTTGGATGGCCATGCGCATTCCCCATCGCCCCACCATCATTGAGAAGAAGGCTCCCATTATGAAGGCTCCGGCCCGGCCAAAGGCGACCCAGATCCGGGCCTGCTCCCCAAACTCCTCCACCGCTTCTGCCGAGGGCTGGACAACCCAGGCGCTGGCGAAGAGGACGACGGTCAAGATGCCAATGAGAGGTAGGATGCGGCGGCGCTGCTGGTCGAGGTAGGCATCCGCGCCATCACGGATGTACCCCCAAACCCGCCGCATTTCAGGGGTGCCGGTGTCCTCCTGGAGGATCTGGCGGCGCAAGAAGAGAGCGTAGCCCAGTCCCAGGAGGGCGATGCCCAGCACGCTGAAAATCATCACCATTTCCGTTGTGCTTAGGCCGTGCATATTCCGTTTTTACCTCCTTATGTTTGGACTCGTTTGTGGTTGGGAAGAGAGAGTGTGCGCAGGTTTCTCCTTAGGGAGCCCCTGGTGGGGTATTGGGCCTGGGGAAGCCGTGCCCCCTATTATACCCAGTTTCGCTCTATTTGTCACGCAGCTTTTCGGATGGACGGGCAGGGCTTATCAATGCTTTAACCCTGGAGGTTCCTGAGGCCTAAAAAGGGGCTCTGGGGGGCAACGGGCGCACCCTTTCGAGGGTCTCCCAAGGCGAGGATCGCCTCGCGGAGACCTCGGGAATCTGGGTCTTGCTGGAGTGTGGATAAGCCCTATCACCACCGGTCGAATCATTGTCAAATTCTGATGGGCGTGGTATAATAGGATTCGCCTGGAAAGCCTTTCCGTGGCTTTGATGGGGATGACAGGCTTCGACGGGGAAGGCTGGCCAGGAGGCTGCAAGCCGGGGCGGCGCTCCCACCCCGTGACCAAGGAGCGCGATCCTAAAGTGCCAACCGCACGGACTTTGCGGCTCTCCCCCTCGCCGCCTAAGGGCGGCCTGAGGGAGGCCTGACCGCCAGAGCGCGCGGTCGCGTCCGCCCCATCCCCTCGCCGGCGGGATGGGAGCCGGGCGTCATAAAAGTCGGCGTGCCCCATCGCCGACGCCGATAGGCGATGGGTAAGCTCCATCGGCTGGCCGGTGGTGGGCCCTGTCGGTCGGGACCACGCCGGTGAGATCCAAAAGACCGACTAAGCTTGTAGATGCCTCCGGTCGAATTCTCCGGACGCGGGTTCGATTCCCGCCATCTCCACCTTAACCATTTTTCTCCGGTGGACGCGCCGTCCCGGTTGGGCGGCGCGTCGCCCTATCTGGCCTCGATGCCTTTGTCTGTCCTCCCCCCAAAGGGCGTGGAGGGCTGCCATACGGATCGCCTCGGTTCTATCCCTATGTCTGCTCTAGCAGTGAATTCTGAGCTGCCGGACCTGCGCATCGTCCCCATCGAGGGGTTGGTCTTCCACGAGCGCCACGATTCCCGACGCATCCCACCTCTCCTCGAACGACTGCGCCAGGACGGCGTCCTCAAGAACCCACCCATCGTCGCCCCGATCCCTGGTAGCCATCGCTTCGTCGTCCTCGATGGAGCCAACCGCACCGTCGCGCTGGCTCAAATGGGGTGTCCCCATATCCTGGTTCAGGTGGTGGACTACCAACATCCCCGCCTGCGGCTGAACGTCTGGTACCACTTGGTGACGGGGATCAGCGGTGAGGAGTTCGACCGTCGGGTCCGATCTATCTCCGGCCTGGAAGTGCTCTCCACCCGCGACCTGCTGACGGCGCGGGCAGCCCTAGCCCGGCGTTACATCTTGGCCTACGCCGTTCGTCCCGATGGGATGATCCTGATGTTCCGGGGAGGTGGGGATGATATTGTACGCCAGTCAGAGCTGCTGAACGCGCTGGTGGATGTCTACGAGGGGCGGGCCGACATCTATCGGATCGGGACCGATCGAATGGAGGAGGTTGCCCCCCTGTACGGGGAGGTGGCTGCCCTTGTGGTCTTTCCCCATTATCATCCATCGGAGATCCTCGACCTGACCCGCCGTGAAGCCCGGCTGCCCACAGGGATCACCCGGCACGTCATCCCAGGCAGGGCCTTGCGGTTGCATTTCCCGCTGGACCTCCTGGCCGACACGGAGCAGTCCCTGGAGGAGAAGAACCGCTGGCTGCAAGGGTGGCTCAAACAGAAGTTCGTCACCGGCCAGGTGCGGTTCTACGAGGAGTCCACCTTTCTGTTCGACGAGTGATGGGCCTTTCCGACGAAGCTCGGATTGGGAAGGAAGCTACCCCGGCGATTCGTATGGGGCCCGGAGCCCGTCCTTCCCCAGTGCAAGGAGCGCTTAATGGCAAGAGAACTTCCACCCGGTCTGACTCACCTCTTCGCCCAGACGAAGCTGTACACGGACGGAGAGGAGTACGTGATTATCAGCCTGCCGGTGGAGCGCCAGCGGGAGGCGGTGACCCTCTTCGCCCAGCTCTACGGCCTCTTCGCCGCGCTGCTCTTCGACAAGGATGAGGTCACCTTGGTTGTCCCCTGGGCGGTGTGGGAGGGTGTACGCGAGGCCCTTGGTGGTTTTGAAGAGGCCAGGGGCTATCGCTTGATCACCTTTGACCTGCCCCTGGAGCTGGGGCTGGTGGGCTATCTGGCCACGGCCAGCAGCCTGCTGGCCGAACAGGGCATCAGTATCTACGCCCTCTCGGCCTACGCCCGGGATCACGTCCTGGTGCGAGAGGATGAGTTCGACAGGGCCTGGACGATCCTCTCTGACTTCATCGCCCGGTGCCAGGCTACCCTGTCGGAATCGGCAGGTTAAGAGGGCTCCTGCACAGATTTCGGAGGTGGCACTATGGTCCATATGCCCTCCCTCACCCTCGGTATCGAGGAGGAGTACCAGATCATTGACCCGAAGACCCGCGAGCTGAAGTCCTACATCCAGCAGTTCTTGGAGAAAGGGCGGGTCGTGTTAAGAGATCAGATCAAGCCCGAGTTTATGCAATCGCAGGTCGAGGTGGGGAGCCACATCTGCCGGAACATCCAGGAGGTCCGGCAGGAGATCATCCGGCTGCGCAGGCTGGTCAGCCAGTTGGCTCAGGAGCACGGGCTGGTCATCGCCGCGGCGGGGACCCATCCCTTCTCCAGCTGGGAGACCCAGGAGATCACGGCCTTTGACCGCTATTACGGCCTGGCGGAGGACCTGCAGGCGGTGGGGCGTCGCCTGCTGATCTTCGGGATGCACGTTCACGTGGGGATTGAGGACAAGGAACTGTTGATTGACGTGATGAACCAGGCCCGCTATTTCGTCCCTCATATCCTCGCCCTCTCCACCAGTTCCCCTTTCTGGGCTGGTCGGGATACCGGTCTGAAGTCCTACCGGAGCATCGTCTTCGAGATGCTGCCCCGGACAGGCTTGCCCCCCACCTTCCAGTCGTGGGCCGACTACCAGGATTTTGTGGATACCCTGATCCAAACCGGCTGCATTGACGATCCGACCAAGATCTGGTGGGACATCCGACCCCACCCCAAATTCCCGACGCTGGAGTTTCGCATCGCAGACATCTGCACGAAGGTAGAAGAAGCGGTTACCGTCGCCGCCCTTTTCCAGGCCGTCGTCGCCAAGCTGGTGAAGCTGCGGATGCAGAACCAGAGCTGGCGTCATTACCGCCACCACCTGATCACGGAGAACAAGTGGCGGGCGGTGCGCTACGGCATCGGGGGCAAGCTCATAGATTTTGGCAAGCGGACCGAGGTGCCCTTGCCCGATTTGATAGATGAGCTGGTGGATCTGTTGGACGATGTGGTGGATGAGCTAGGGAGCCGGCAGGAGGTGGAGAACGTCTACACCATCCTGAAGGAGGGCACCAGCGCAGATCGGCAGATCGAGGTCTACCGACGCACGGGAGACCTGAGGGCGGTCGTGGACCAGATCGTCGCCGAGACGCACGAAGGATGGGGATGAGGGCGTGGAGAGCAGGGCTGTAACCTCTGTTGCCGGTGATTACCCATATCTTTGGAGATAGGGAGACCAGCCGTCCACGAATGGGGCACGAATACACGAATTAAGGACTGCCTCATTCGTGCATTTGTGGGAAATTCGTGGACGGCCTGCTACGGACCACTCTCTCGCTCGCTTGTGGGTAATCACCGCTTCTGTTGGGTTTGACAAATCGTAGGAAACTTAGTATACTTCCCTGTCGCAGAAACCCGTTTCCTTGGCCGGAGGAAGCGGGTTTCTCGCCGACGGGAGGCTTGACCCGTGGGCTGAATGTGGTATAATGTTTTATGCCCGCCGACGTAGCTCAACCGGCAGAGCAAGCGCCTTGTAAGCGCAAGGTTGCGGGTTCAAGTCCCGCCGTCGGCTTCCCTGGGATTGGTTGGCTGGCTTGTGGGCTGGGTGAGGAGCCCAGCCTATGAGCGAGTCAATCAACGTGGGCGGGTACCCAAGTGGACAAAGGGGGCTGACTGTAAATCAGCTGGCTCTGCCTTCGGTGGTTCGAATCCGCCCCCGCCCACCTTCTCCCTATCGTTTCCTAAGGTGAACGGCTCCCGGTTGGGAGCCTTAACACCTCGGAAACTGTGAGTGGGCCCACGTAGCTCAGGCGGTAGAGCGCGTTCTTGGTAAGGACGTGGTCATGGGTTCGAGTCCCATCGTGGGCTCTCTTTTTTGCTCGCAGATGTGATTCTTGCCTATTCCCGGCCCGATGTACACATGAAGGAGGACAAAGGTTAGATGGCCAAGCAGCGCTTTATTCGGACGAAGCCTCACGTGAACGTGGGGACGATAGGGCACATTGACCACGGGAAGACGACGCTGACGGCGGCGATCACGAAGGTGCTCTCGCTGAAGGGGCTGGCGGAGTACCGGGACTTCTATTCCATTGACAATGCGCCGGAGGAGCGGGAGCGGGGGATCACGATCGCCATTTCGCACGTGGAGTACGAGACGGAGAAGCGGCACTACGCGCACGTGGACTGTCCTGGGCACCGGGACTACATCAAGAATATGATCACGGGCGCGGCGCAGATGGATGGGGCGATTTTGGTGGTGGCGGCGCCGGACGGGCCGATGCCGCAGACGCGGGAGCACGTGCTGTTGGCGCGGCAGGTGGAGGTGCCGGCGATTGTGGTCTTTTTGAACAAGGTGGATATGATGGATGATGAGGAGTTGTTGGAGTTGGTGGAGTTGGAGTTGAGGGAGTTGCTGGACCAGTATGGTTTTCCTGGGGATGAGACGCCGATTGTGCGGGGGAGTGCGCTGGAGGCGTTGGAGAGCGAGAGCACGGATCCGGAGGCGCCGGAGTATGAGCCGATTTGGGAGTTGTTGCGGGTGGTGGATGAGTACATTCCGGAGCCGGTGCGGGAGGTGGACAAGCCGTTCCTGATGCCGATCGAGGATGTCTTCTCGATCAAGGGGCGCGGGACGGTGGTGACGGGGCGAGTGGAGCGAGGGAAGGTGAAGGTAGGGGATGAGGTGGAGATTGTGGGGTTGAGGGATGAGGTGAGGAAGACGGTGGTGACGGGGGTGGAGATGTTCCACAAGACGCTGGATGAGGGGATAGCTGGGGACAACATTGGGTGCTTGTTGCGGGGTGTGGATCGGGACGAGGTAGAGCGGGGGATGGTGTTGGCGGCGCCGGGGAGCATCACACCGCACACGGAGTTTGAGTGTGAGG
>WFUY01000193.1 GCA_015484715.1 Thermoflexales bacterium
CGCGTCCTGTTCCCATCCGCTATCGCAAGCGGGTGCCCACCGCCTGGCTGCGGATCACCCTCTACGAGGGGCGCAAACGGCAGGTGCGCCGGATGACGGCGGCGGTGGGCCACCCGACGCTTCGGTTGGTGCGGATCGCCATCGGCCCGCTCACGCTGGTCGGTCTCGAGCCGGGCCGGTGGCGTGAGCTGACCGAGGCCGAGATCCAGGCGCTGCGGGAGACGGTCTGAGGGCTTATGGCCCCTCCCCCCGGGGATGGAAGAGGCGGGCGATCCGGTCCACGTCCTCCGGGTCCACCTTGTGGTGCACGTCGCGCTGGGGGAAGGGGATGGCGATGCCGGCCTCGTTCAGCGCCTTGTAGATGGCCGTGTTCACCCGGTCGAACATCCGACGTGTGTCCTCGTAGGATTCGATCCACCAGCGCACCCGGAAGATGAGGGCCGAGTCGCCGAACTGCAGGAAGAGAGCCTCCACAGGTCGGTTGGGCAGCACGCCCTTGACGCCCCGCACCGCTTCGATCAGCGTCCGACGGGCCAGCTCGATGTCGGTCCCATAGGCCACGCCCACCTCCACTTGGATGCGGTACTGGGTGTTCGGGTAGGCGTGGTTGACGATGAGGCTCTTGCCGATGATCGAGTTGGGCACGATCACCATCCGGTTGTCCCGGGTGCGGATGCGGGTGCTCCGCAGCCCGATGTCCACCACATCCCCCCAGGTGTTCAGCTCCAGGACTTCAATCCGATCACCGATGCGGTAGGGCCGGTCCACCATCACCAGGAATCCGCTGATGATGTCCTCCAAGGCGGCCTGGGCGGCCAGGGCGATGGCGAGAGAGCCGATCCCCAGGGTGGTGACGAAGGCGGTCACGTCCACCTGAAAGTGGCTCAGCAAGGTGATGAAGACGAGGACGCTCAGGAGGACGAGGGCCACCCGCCGGAAGAAGGGCATCAACTGCTCGTCCAGGGGGGTCTCCGTCCGCCGGGCCATCTCCCGACCGTACCAGGTGAAGAGGTTGGAGAGGAGCCGCCAGGCGAAGACGAAGGCCAAGAGGAGGTAGAGCACGAAGAAGAGATCGCTCAGGGGAGACCGCCACGACGTCGGCAGGAAGGTCAGCCGGGCGATGGCGATCCGCAGGGCCAGGACGGCGATCAGCCAGACAAGGGGAGGGCGGACGGCCCGCAGGATCGCATCGTCGAGGGTGGTCGAGGTGCGCTTTGCCAGCCGACGTGCCCCTTGGTCCAAAAGGAGGCTGACGAGCAGCCGGCCCACGAGGGCGGCGACCACGACGATGAGTGCCGAGAGGCCGATCTCCGTCCATTCCGAGGTGGTCAGTCCTAGAATCGTCATCGGAGGCCTCCTAGAGCTGGGTCAGAGCGGACGATCTCAGCAGTGTAGGCCAGAGCTGCGAAGATGTCTTCCATACTGAGTTGAGGGTAGGCTTCCTGGGTCTCCGCCGGCGTCATCCCGTCGGCCAGGCTTCCAACGACCATCGCCACGGGGATGCGGGTCTCCTTGATGCACGGATCACCGTGGTGAAGGTCTGGTTCGATGACGATGTGCTCCTGCCACCGCACGCGCTTCATTGCCACACCTCCTCCCTATTTTCAAAACAGACCTGGAAAAGGATGGCCTACGGCAAGCCGTTGGCCCCGGTGATTACCCACATCTCGGGAATCCGCCCGGCCCGCCCGGACCTGGAAGGTCCGGGCTGAGGGGAGCAAAGCCCTAACGGGCTGTCTCGCAGCCCCCGGAGGGGGCTTTCCCCTTCTCAGCCAGGCGGTTTAGCGCCCAGCGTCGACTTATGGGTAATCACCGCGTCGGCCTGGGAGTCCTGGGGCCACCGTCCGTAGACCTCCGTCATCTCCGCCAGCCGTTGGCCGAGGGCGGCGGTGAGGTCCCCGGCCCGATAGCGCCACCTCCAGTTGCCGCCGGCCCGGCTGGGGTAGTTCATCCGCGCTTCGCTCCCCAGCCCCAGCAGGTCCTGGAGCGGGATCACCGCCAGGTCGGCCACCGAGGCCAGCGCCAGCCGGATCAGGTCCCAGTGGATCTCGCGGCCGTCGGTGCCCAGGTACTTGAGGGCGAAGGCCCGCTCCTCGGCCGGGGCCTTCTGGAACCAACCGACGGTGGTGTCGTTGTCGTGAGTGCCCGTGTAGACGACGCAGTTGCGCGGGTAGTTGTGAGGCAGGAAGGGGTTGGTGGGATCGCCGTCGAAGGCGAACTGAAGGACCTTCATGCCGGGGAAGCCGAACCGCTCCCGCAGCGCTTCCACCTCGGGCGTGATGAAGCCCAAGTCCTCGGCGATGATGGGAAGATCACCCAGGGCCTCCCGCACCGCCTCGAAGAAGGCCGCCCCCGGCCCCGGAACCCAGCGCCCGTGGACGGCCGTCTCCTCGCCGGCGGGCACCTCCCAGTAGGCCTCGAAGCCCCGGAAGTGGTCCAACCGCACGATGTCCACCAGCCGCAGCAGCATCCGCAAGCGGGCGATCCACCAGGCATAGCCGGTCTCGGCCATCACCTCCCAGCGGTAGAGGGGGTTGCCCCAGAGTTGACCGGTGGGGCTGAAGTAGTCGGGCGGGACGCCGGCCACAACGGTCGGGTTACCCGCCTCATCCAGGTGGAAGAGCGCCCGATGGACCCAGACATCGGCGCTGTCGTAGGCGACGAAGATGGGGATGTCGCCGATGACCTGGATGCCCTGGGCGTTGGCGTGCTGCTTCAGCGCTCCCCACTGCCGGAAGAAGAGGAACTGGAAGTACCGGTGAGCCAGCACCTCTTGCTCCAGCCGCCGGGACCAGTGAGCGAGGGCGTCGGGCCGGCGGGCCGCCACCGCCGGCTCCCATCGGCTCCAGATCGCCCCGCCGTGGTGCTCCTTCAGCGCCATGAAGAGGGCGAAGTCGTCGAGCCACTCCGCCTCCTCCTGGCAGAAGCGGTGGAAGGCGGCCCGCTCCTCCGGTGGGGCCTGGTCCCGAAAGCGGTGGAAGGCCCGCTTGAGCAGGGAGAGCTTGAAGGGGATGACCGCGCCGTAGTCCACCTGCCCATCGGGGAAGGGAGGGGCCGAAGCCGCCTCCTCCGGCGTCAGGTAGCCCGCCTCGATCAGGGGCTCCAGGGCGATCAGGAGCGGGTTGCCGGCGAAGGCGGAGAAGGTGGCGTAGGGAGAGTCGCCGTAGCCGGTTGGCCCCAGGGGCATCACCTGCCACAGCGTCTGACCGTGGTCGGCGAGGAAGTCGAGAAAGCGGTAGGCCTCCTGGCCCAGGTCGCCGATGCCGAAGCGCCCGGGGAAGGAGGTGGGGTGCAGCAGGATACCGCTGGAACGAGGAAAGGGCATAGCGTCACTCCGGTGTCTGCAGGTTGCGGATTGTGGATTGCGAATTGGTAGCTGTTCACCCTCCCGCGGGTTAGACGTGTTCCGACGCGAAACCGTGCTTCAAACAGCCCATCGGGGCTGAAAGCGCCCTCGACCGGTAACCTGCGGGAGGGTAGGCTGAGTAGACACGCGAATTGCAGATTCTAAGTTGTGGGTGGTGAACGGCAGAGCGCGGGCTAGGCGTGAATGCGGGTGCCCACGGGCAGGTCGGGATGGAGCAAAACCTGGGTGAGCAGTCCCGGCTCCCGCCCGGAGAAGATGTGGACCTGGAGGCCGGGGTGGGCCTGCACCAGGGCGAGCATCGCTTCCACCTTGGCCGCCATCCCCCCCGTCACGTCGGGGGCTTCGGAGCCCGCCAACGCCGGCCGCAGCGCCGAGAGGTTGGCTGGTGTGATGGTCGGGATGACTGCGCCCTGGAGGTCGTAGACGCCGGCCGCCTCCCCCGCCAGGAGGATGCGATCGGGCCGTAGCCGCTGCGCCAGGTAGGCGAAGAGCTCCTCGGTGGAGACGATGGTCCCCCCCTGGGCCAGGTCCAGGGCCACATCCCCGTAGACCAGGGGGATCAACCCGTGCTCCAGGACGACGTGGATGGGGTGGAGGGCGAGGGTACGTAGGACCCCTTTCCGACAGAGGGCGGAGGCCGAGGGCTGAAAGCCGACGACGGGCAGGCCGGCCTCCAGGCAAAGGTCGGCGACGATGCGGTGGAGACGGGCCGCCGCTGCCGCGACTTTTGCGTAGCCTAGCCACTCCTCTCGTGTGCGGACGCCCTGGCGCGTCCCGTACTGCCGGGCTACCCAGTGACCGAAGGAGCCCGCCCCATGGCCCAGCACCAGCCGCAGGTCCGAGGCTGCCTCCAGCGCCTCCCGCACCTCGCGGGCCAGCCGGGCGATCACCTCTCGGCGGGGGGTCTCGGCCCGCTGCTTGTCGGTGATCAGCGATCCTCCCAACTTCAGGAAAACCAACGCTTCCACGGATGCTCACACCTCCTCTGCTTCTCCGACCACGTGGACCTTGAGCATATTTGTCTTCCCCCGCCCGCCGAAGGGGATGCCGGCGGTGATGACTACCGTATCCCCCCGGGCCACGAGCCCGGCCTGAGAGGCAGCCCGGATGGTCAGGGAGAGCATCTCGTCGGTGCTTCGGTAGTCGGGCACGCGCAGAGGGACCACCCCCCAGACGAGGGCGAGCCGACGCTGGGTGACGGGGCTGGGCGTGGCAGCGATGATGGGCAGACAGGGGCGATGGCGGGCCACCATCCGGGCGGTGGTCCCCGAGATGGTCGAGGTGATGATGGCCTGAGCTCCTACCTCGACGGCCAACTCCACCGTGGCTCGGCTGATGGCGTCGGTGACACGGGTGACGGCCTCCTGGCCGGGTTCATCGGGCCGTGGCTGGCGCATCTGCTGGCGGGGTAGGTGTGCTTCGGCGTTGGCAGCAATGCGGGCCATCGTGCGCGTCGCCTCCAACGGATACTCCCCCACCGCTGTCTCCCCGGAGAGCATCACTGCGTCGGTCCCGTCCAGGATGGCGTTGGCCACGTCGGACGCCTCGGCACGGGTGGGCCGGGGGCTGTGGATCATAGACTGAAGCATCTGGGTGGCGGTGATGACCGGCTTGCCCACCTGGTTGGCCAGGCGGATGATCGCCTTCTGGTAGAAGGGCACCTCCTCGGCCGGCGCTTCCACACCCAGGTCGCCCCGGGCCACCATCACCCCATCGGCCACGGCAACGATCTCGTGGATGGCCTCCAGTGCCTCCGGCTTCTCGATCTTGGCGATGATGGCGATCTCTGCCTCCGCCTGCTCCAGCAAACGACGTAGCTCCAGGACATCCTCCGGTCGGCGCACGAAGGAGAGGGCGATGTAGTCCACCCCCTCCCGGACGGCCAGTTGCACGTCCCGCCGGTCCTTCTCGGTAAGGGCGGAGAAGCGGAGAGAGGCTCCCGGCACGTTCACCCCCTTGTGGGAAGTGAGCATCCCACCCACGACTACCCGGCAGCGGAGGGCGCCGGATGTCTTGTCGGTGACGATCAGTTCCATCTGCCCATCGTCCAGGAGCACCGTCTGGCCGGGTTCCAGGTCGCGGATCAGTTCAGGATGGGGCAAGGGGATCTCATCGGGGGTACCGGGGGAGGGCGTCAGGACCACCTCCTGGCCCTCCCGGAGCCGTATGCCCTCAGGGGGCAGAGCACCCACCCGCAGCTTCGGCCCCTGCAGGTCGGCCATCACGGCGACCAGCCGTCCCTCTTCAGCGGCCAGGCGGCGGATGGCCCGGATGGTGCTGGTGTGGGTCTCGGGGTCGCCGTGGGAGAAGTTGATGCGGGCCACGTCCATTCCGGCCTGGATCAGGCCCCGTAGCCCCTCCTCGTGGGCCGTGGCCGGCCCGATGGTGCAGACGATCTTGGTCTGGGGCATATCCTTTCCTTTCACCGCAGCAACTCGCGGGCAGTGCTCAACACCGCTTCCGGCCCGATCTCGCGCAGGCACGGGTGGTGGTCCACCGCCTCTGGTGGGTAGTCCAGCCGGTTGCAGGGAACGCAGGGCCAGGCCGAGACCAGGGCCCGATGGCGGTCGGGAGGCCCCCAGGGGCCAAAGGTCGCCACGTCCACCGGTCCGTAGAGGTGCAGGGTGGGCGTGCCCACGGCGACGGCCAGGTGCAGCGGCCCACTGTCCGATCCCAGCACCAGCCGGCAGCGGGCGAAGAGGGCGGCCAACTGCCCCAGCGTCGTCTCCCCCGCCAACGCGGCCGGCCGGCTCTGGGCCTGAGC
>WFUY01000194.1 GCA_015484715.1 Thermoflexales bacterium
AGAGTGGTCCGTAGCAGGCCGTCCACGAATTTCTCACAAATGCACGAATGAGGCGGTCCTTAATTCGTGTATTCGTGCCCCATTCGTGGACGGCTAGTCTCCCTATCTCCAAAGATATGGGTAATCACCGGTCTCAGGAAACTTGCTGTCTGGGGAGAAAGCTGGTATAATCCTGCTCGATACTTCAGACCCCCCGACAGGAGGCTCTTGCGGTGGTGCGACGCGAGACGCAGAATCCATCTTACTGGCAACGCTTCCGCGTTACGGACGACGACCTGGAACAGTTAACCAACTTCTTCCTGGAGGAAGAGCGTCCTGCCACCCTCGACGAACTGGCCCTGGCCTTGGTCCGGTATCGCTGTCAGCGGGAAGAAGCGGCCATCCGGCGCAAGCTGACCCAGGGTGCCCTCTTTCAGCCCAAAGACCGCTACGACGTGGGCGATACCCTCGTCTTCCCCGCCCTGGACTACGCGGTGGGAACGGTGGTCGGCGTCCGGCCCGGCTTCAACCCCGAGTACGGGAGGTTCCGGGTCATTCAGGTCCAACTGGAGGGGGAGTCCCGCGTGCGGGAGTTCGCCTCCGAGTTCCCCGCCCCCCATCGTCTGAACCAGGAGAACGGCGAGGAGATTGAGCAAGACGCCCTGCTCACACCGGAGGACCTGTACGGCCTCTACGGCGACTACGTGCGCCAGGCCCTGGCCGACTACTTGGAGCAGGACGAGGGTTTTGTGCGCCTGGGGGACCAGTGGTTCCTCAAGAGCCTGCTGGTCGAGATCCACATTGGTCACCTGAACATCGCCGAGGCGGTCCTGGACATCAATGGAGGGGGCCCCCTGCCGCCCGAGGACCTGCTCAAGGAGCTGGACCTGCCGGAGAGCATCAAGGACGAGCTCAAGGTCTTCTCCCTCAACTATGCCCTGCAGCAGGATGAGCGCTTCGATGAGGTGGGCCCCACGGGAGAAGTCCTCTGGTTCCTGCGCCGCCTGGAGCCTCCTGAGGTGCTCTACCCTCCACGCCGGCTTCAGGTCACGTCCGTCTCCTACGACCCCAACATCCTGGATGCTGCCCTCATCCGCCTGATCCAGGAACTGGAGGATGAGCAGGAGACCTTGACCCTGCCCTTCCAGGAAGAGCGGGACGAGGTGACGATCACGCTGACCTTCCCCCACCGTCGGGTGGGCTCCCTTCCCCTCACAGACCATCTGGCCCAGTTCTTTCCCACGGGGAAGACCCAGCGCATCCGTTTCCTCTTCCGGGATGCGCTGACCGGGAAGGAGTGGCCCGGCTGGGTGGTGCGCGAGGGGCGGTACGTCTTCGGGCTGGCCGACTGGTATGCAGAGCATGGCTTGCCCGTGGGTGCTTACATTGACATCCGGCGGGCGGAGGAACCCGGCGTCGTGCTCATCAGCTTCCGCCAGCGCCGCGCCAAGCGGGAGTGGATTCGGGTGGCCGTTCCCGTAGAGGGACGCCTCACCTTTGAGATGCAGAAACGCACCCTCGCCTGTGAGTATGACGATCTGATGATCGTCGGTGTCCAGGACCTGACCGCCATAGACGAGATCTGGATGAAGGCCGAGGAGGCGCGGAAGCCCGTTGGGGAGATACTCTGGGAGATTTTCCCAGAGCTGGCCAAGCTCACGCCTCAGGGAACCGTCCACGCCAAGACCCTCTACAGTGCGGTCAACGTGGTCCGTCGTCTCCCCCCGGGCCCCATCTTCGCCGAGTTGGTCGAGAACCCCCATTACATCCCCGTGGGAGACAACTACTGGCTCTTCGGTGAAGGGGAGGTGTGACGGTGGTGGGGGCTGCGGGCGTTCGGGTCGGATGGGAGCGAGTCAGCGAGTCGGCGAGTCAGCGAGTCAGCGAGTCAACGAGGGTAGAGGATGACCAGGCCGGTCGCTTCAATCCAGGTTCTTCGCGCATTTAAACCCACCCTCGACACCCCTTTCCACATAGACTACGGCTGGTGGGAGCGGTCCGGACTGAACCTCCGGGTCTACCTTCAGAGCCATCTCTGTCCGGAACACCGCAAGCTCTTCGCCGACCTCCAGGAAGTGGAGGAGATTGACTGGGTGGACGAAGAGACGGCTGAGGTGACCCGGGTGGATGGTCTCCGGCACGTGCTGCGCACCCATTGCAGTAAGCAGCCGGGCTATATCACTCCCCATACCACGCTGGTGGATGCGATCTTTCGGGTCTTCCTGGCCAACGACAACAAGCCCCTGACCCCGGTTGAATTGGGACAGCGGATTGGACGGGACCCGATGATGATCCTCCGAGCCCTCTCCCGAGGGCGGGTGTACAAGGGGTTGCGCCCTGTTGTGGATGCATAAGGACCCTCGTAGGAGACGGGATGTGGAACGGTCCAGCGCCTCCCCCATCGTCTTCGTTGCGGGGCTCTGGCCGCTTCGGGCGGGTTGACCGGCGATGAAGCTCCTGGCCGATGCTATGCTGGGCCGGCTGGCCCGCTGGCTCCGCATCCTGGGGTACGACACCACCTACCTGACCGACACCGACGACTACACGGTGATGCGGGTGGCGCGAGCGGAAGGGCGGCTGCTGTTGACCCGGGACCGGGCGCTGGCCGCCCGGATCGGCCTGGGTGCCCTGCTCATCACCAGCGAGAAGCTGGAAGACCAGCTCCGACAGGTCCTCTCGACGCTAGGTCCCTCCTCCGCCAAACCCTTCACCCGCTGCCCCATCTGCAACACGCCGTTGGAACCCGTGGATCGCGAGACGGCCCGGGCGTGGGTTCCCCTCTACGTCTATCAGACCCAGTCCCAGTTCTACCACTGTCCTGATTGCAACCGCTTCTACTGGCCGGGCACCCACTGGCAACAGATGCGGGCCCTGTTGAGCCGCGTGGACAGCACCGTGCGGGATGGCACGTCCGTTTCCGAACAGAAAGGAGGTTGACGCGCTGAAGGTCGAACCCATCGAGTTGGCCCGACGCCTGGTGGACGCCATCGTGGACAAGAAGGGGGAGGATGTCCTGCTGCTGGACATCCGGGAGCAGGCGGTCTTCACCGACTACTTCATCATCTGCAGCGGCGAGAGCGAACGGCAGCTTCGGGCCATCCTGGAGGGCGTTCGGGAGACGGCCAAGAAGCAGTTCCACACGCTGCCCCTCCAGGTGGAAGGCGAGGCGATCAGCGGATGGGTGCTGGTGGACTACGGTGACGTGATCGTCCACATCTTCGCCCCGGAGCTGCGCACCTACTACGACCTGGAAGGGCTCTGGCGCGAGGGCCGGGTCGTCGTGCGAATCCAGTAGGCAATGCCTCCTCGGCCTATTGAATGGAACACGGATAAGCACGGATCCGACGGCTAGGCACGGATGTTTTCAGATATTTTTTAGAAAATCTGTGGCTATCCGTAGCATCCGTGTCATCCGTGGTCTATTGGATGGGACACGGATAAACGCGGATTGGACGGGTGGGCACGGATGTTTCTGAGAGATCTGTGGCTATCCGTAGCACCTGTGTCATCCGTGGTCTATCGTCTATTGGATGGGACACGGATAAACGCGGGTCCGACGGATAGGCACGGATGTTTTCAGATGTTCTTTAGAAAATCTGTGGCTATCCGTAGCATCCGCGTCATCCGTGGTCTATTGGATGGGACACGGATGAACGCGGATTGGACGGGTGGGCACGGATGTTTCTGAGAGATCTGTGGCTATCCGTAGCACCTGTGTCATCCGTGGTCTATCGTCTATTGGATGGGACACGGA
>WFUY01000195.1 GCA_015484715.1 Thermoflexales bacterium
GGTCACGGTCGGCGAAGGGGGAGGGGTCACGGTCTGAGAAGGTGCGGGGAGCGTACAGGCCGCCGACAGGGCCAGCAGCCCCAAGATCAGCAGGCGAACCCATGATGACGGATTCGCTGTTGGCAGGCGGGTTGGGTGCATTGCACTCCCCTCCGACTGGTGAGCGGCACCGGAGATGTCCTGTTGGGGTAACTGTTCACCCTCCCGCAGGTTAGGCGCGTTTCCGACGCGAAACCGTGCTCCAAATCACCCATCAGGGCTGAAAGCGCCCTCGACCGGTGGCCTGCGGGAGGGTAGGCTGAATAGACACCTGTTGGGGAATTGTACTTCAGGGCTCCAAAGCGGGCAAGGGCATAAGAAGCCGTTCCCAGGTAGCTGTTCACCCTCCCGCAGGTTAGGCGCGTTTCCGACGCGAAACCGTGCTCCAAATCGCCCATCGGGGCTGAAAGCGCCCTCGACCGGTGACCTGCAGGAGGATAGGCTGAATAGATACGTTCCCAGAATGTGGTTGCTTGTTTGGGGATTTTATGCTATGCTACCGCTACCCACCCACACCCGGTGCGGAAAAGGAGCGAGCGATGAGCGACAACGGCAACGGCAAGGCGATCCCCTTCCCCCTGATGGATGGGGATGAGGAGTACTTCTCCGAAGAGATGGTAGAAACCATGCTGGAGTGGGGGGAGGCCCTGACCAACCTCTTCCAGATTGAGCCTCCCATGCCCGGCCTGCCCACCCTGAACCTGACCATCGAGCAGGGGATGGCGTTGGCCGGGATGCTCTACGCCCGTCAGGTGGACTTGGATGGGTTGATCGAGTTGGCGGAGTCCTGGGTGGAGGACGAGAGCACCCGTATCCCCATCGGGTGGCTGACCGCCCCCCTGGCAGCTTCCCAGTTCTACGTGAGCTTGGCCCACCGCATCTTGCACGGGGACCGGGAGTTGGCGGGTGAGGAATTCTCCCTCTACCTGCCTGACGAAAGTGAGATGGACCGGGATGACCAGATCTGCTCGCTGTTGGGGGCTGTCGAGTTGGTCCTGGACCTGGCGAGCTATCTAGACGACGCCGACCGACAGTGGCTGGACGGCTGGGCCAAAGCCCTCTACGTCGAAGCGATTCGCCACTCCTCCGAGCAGTGAGGAACTGAGAGACGAGAGTTTGGATTGGGGGATTGGTTCCCTATGCCGGAAGGTGGAAACGGTTCCTAATCCCCAACTACGGTGAAGCGCCCCACAGGGATGGCGTCGTGGGGTAGCCGCTCCCCCTGAGCGTTGTGCACCGGCAGCCGGGCCAGGGGGTCCGCCGGGTCATAGAGGCCGACGAGGATGGTGTACGCTCCCGTTGGCGCGTCGGTCGGCAGCAGGACCCGGTAGCGGTCCTCCACCACCTCCCCCGGCAGCCAGTGATCGGTGGGGTGACGCCCTCCCTGGGGAAAGCGGTCCACCTGGCCGTGGATCTGCCCGTCCGGCCCTACCAAGTGGACGAAGACCTTGTAGGAACGACCCACCTCCCCTTCAGCCCGCCAGTAGAGGACCAACGAGACCGCTTCCCCAGGCCGTCGGTTGCCTTCCTCCTGGCGGACACCTACCAGGGCGATCTCTTCCCCCAGACGGTAGGCCAAGGGAGTCGCCGTCGTCGGCAGCGCGAAGGTTCGGGTGATCTCCACCCAGAGCCGGCCCAAGGCCACCCGCTCCTCTCCGGCAACCGCCCAGACCGTCGTTTCCCCTCCCCAGGCGTGGGGGGAGATGGGCAGCCGGGTCACCGTCCGGTAGCGATCTCCCACCCGCCAGCGGGCCATCGCCCCCGGCTCCGGCAACAGGGGAACCGCCTCTCCTGCCTCTCCCCGTGCGTCCTCCAGGCGCAGGCGGGGTTCCCGGAAGGCCCCCCGCACCTCCCAGGCCGCCTCCACCGTGGCCGTCTCACCGGGCAGCAGGTGCTCCGGCTCCACCCGGGCGGCCAGGAGCGCCAACCCGCCCAGCCGCTGCACCGACCCGGCCTCGGTCACCAGCGTCCCTGTGTAGGGCCGGAGGGGCCGGTCCACGGTGACCGGCCCCGCCGAGACGACGCCCCGGACGGTGCCGTCGGGTTCGTAGAGCCGCAGGTCCAGCCGGTAGAAGGCCCCCGGCGGTGTGCCAGGGGCTGGCCGGACCTGGTAGCGGCCCAGGATCGGTTCCCCCTGGGGCCATCGGCCGGCTACCAGGTAGGGGCCGCTGATGGGTCCATCGGCCCGCCCCCACTCGATGCCGGTCTCGTCCACCAGCCGGGCGGAGACGTAGAGGT
>WFUY01000196.1 GCA_015484715.1 Thermoflexales bacterium
ACCCAGGCCCCCCCCAGGCCGATGAGGACCAGAAGGGCCAGAATGGCCACGGTGATCCAGTAGCCCCGCCCGGTGGTCGTCATCGCCCGAAGGATGGTGCGGTTCATCTCCTCGACCGGGATGGGGTCCAAAAGGAGCTTGCGGCGGTGTTCTGCTTCCACCAGGGTCAGGCTTTCAGTCTGCACCGACATAGGCCTCTCCTCCCTTCAGATAGATGACCGCCGGCTCGGTACCCAGTTCCTCCAAGAGCCGAAAGCGCCGACGGCTCTTCGCCAGCCGGGCCACCCGGCTGTCGGGGTCGTTGAGATCGCCGAAGACGAGGGCCTCGGTGGGGCAGCTCTGGACGCAGGCCGGCTGCACCTCTCCATCGGCGATGGGGCGGGCCTCGGCCCGGGCCCTCTCCTCCACTCGCCGGATGCGTTGGATGCAGAAGGTGCACTTCTCCATAATGCCCCGTTCCCGCACCGTGACGTCGGGATTGAGTTGCTCGGTGAGGGGCTCGGGAAAATAGGGAGTGAACCAGTTGAAGACACGGGCGATGTAGGGGCAGTTGTTGGCGCAGTAACGGGTCCCGATGCAGCGGTTGTAGACCTGAACGTTGAGGTGATCCTGGGTATTGTGGTAGGTGGCGAAGACCGGGCAGACCGGCTCGCAGGGCGCACGCTCGCACTGCTGACAGAGGATCGGCAGGAAGCGGGCCCGGACATCGGGATACTCTCCCTCCCAATAACGGGCGATGCGTATCCAGTGCATTGCGCGGCCCCGGAGCACCTCCTCCTCACCGACGACGGGCACGTTGTTCTCGGCGTGACAGGCGACGACGCAGGCCTGACAGCCGGTGCATCGATCCAGGTCTATCACCATCGTCCATTTGTGCTCGCGGTTCATAAGCATCCCTTCACATTGCAGATGGCAAATTGCCGATGGCAAGTCGCAGATGATCGGTTGGGGGGCATAGCCTCCGGCCCGTCAGGAGGTCCCGCCGGAGGACAGGGCCACCCGACCATCTGGCTACCGGACCAACCTCATCCAGGCGGCCCGACCTCGCGGGCGTACTCCACGCCGATGTTGCTCTCCAGCCGGGCCAGCCGCCGGCGCCGTCCGGTGGGGATGATCGTGACCCGGGTGGCGGCCCAGGCTAGACCGCCGCTGCGGACCTCCACCCGTGGGGCCAGCAGGTCCACCGGATTGCTTCCCCGTCCAGCGGCATAACGCCCGTATTGGAGATGCCCCTGGCCGATGGGAATGGCCACCGTGTCCGGTCGAATGGCCGGGTAGAGATAGACGATGGCCTCGATCTCCCCATAGGGCGAGATCACCCGGACGATGTCGTCGTCCCCAACGCCCAACTCGGCCGCTGTCTCCGGGTTGATCTCCACCCAAGTGTTCCAGGCTGCTGTGGTCATCGGGTCGGGCATCTCTTGGAGCCAGGGCTGGTTGGCCCCCCGCCCATCGCTGAGAGCAGTGGAGAGGTAAGGAAGGAGGTAGAGAGCTTCCTCGGAGCCGCCGGAGAAGTCGGGCAAGACCCCCTCCAGGGGCTGGTTCCAAGCCGCACTCGGCTCCGGGACCTCGCGTGCCTCCCCCTCCGGCCACCAGCCACCCCGCTGCCGCCAGGCGGTCCAGAACCCCTCCGCTGAGACACCAAGCCCTCGCAACTCGGCCACCTTCTCCTTGAGAAAGGCGACTTCATTAGGCCAGGGCAGGGCCTGGGCCACCTCGCCACCTAATTGCTGGGCCAAGGCCAGCAGGACATCGGCTGTGGCCCGGGTGTCGTACAGGGGGCGCACCACCGGTTGCTGGGCGCTGACCACAGGCCGATCCATTGCCGGCGCGACAACCTGATAGCCCCATCCCTCCAGGTAGGTGTGGTCAGGCAGGATCAGGTCAGCCAGCAAGGCGGTCTCATCCACGAAGGAGCTGAAGGAGACGACGAGGGGAACCTGCTCCAGGGCCTCGGCGAAGCGGACCGCGGCGGGGAGCTCCAGCACAGGGTTACTGCCGTGGATGAAGAGCACTTTGATCTGCCCTGCCGCCATCCGCTCGACCAAGTCCTGCATCTGGGTGAAGCTGGCAACCGGGGAAGGTGCAAAGTCGGCGAAGGGAGGGGAGGGAGCGAGAAACGCTCCTCCCGCCTGCCCGACCTGCCCCATCACCAGGTTGAGAGCGTGCACGGCGGCGATGGCTTGGGGAGCGTTGGTGTGACCGGCCATCGTCCCTCCGGGGATCGCCACCTGGTGGTGGGCGTCGGCAAAAGCCCGGGCCAACGTCCGCAGCTTCTCCACCGGCACATCGCTGACGTGGGCCGCCTCGGCCAGGTCTACCTTCTCGTACAGGTGGGCGTACCGGCGGGCCAGATCAGCGGGTCCCAGGTTCTCCTCGACAATGATCTTGCCAAGGGCGAGAGCTACCCACCCCTCGCTGCCGGGGCGAATGGGCACCCACTCGTCGGCGTTGGCGGCAGTCATAGACATCCGGGGCTCAAAGTGGACCAGGACCCCTCGCTTGCCAGCCCGGCCTCGGCGCATCCAGCCGTAGGCCCGGCTGTAGGCCACCGGCGAGAGCCAAGTCTCCAGGAAGTGCGCTCCGAAGGAGAAGACCACGTCGGCCTCAGCGACGTCGAAGACCGGCAACGCCTCCACACCGAAGAGGTCCACGCTGGTCTGGGCCAACACCGTCCGCCCGTCCACCACGTTGTAGAGATCGAAGAGCAGGGGCGGGAGCCCCCCTAACGCCTGGAGGAAGTGGCGAGCCAGCCAGTAGAGGTGGTCAGGGGTTGTGCCGTATCCTCCCACGAAGGCGACGCTCTCCGGCCTCGGGGAGGCCAGGTGCTCGGCCACCTGCTGGAGCGCCTCCTCCCAGTAGAGGGGCTCAAACTGAGCACTTCCCCGTTGCGCCTGACGGACGGGGCTGCGCAAGCGGTCGGGGTTATAGAGCACCTGAAGGCCGGCGTGTCCCCGGGCGCACAGACGGCCCCGGTTGAGCGGATGGATGGGATTTCCCTCGATCTTGCGGGCTCGACCGTCGCTGACGCGCACGAGAATGCCGCAGCCGGCCGGACACTGGCGACAGGTGGTGGCATACCAGGTATCCTCGCCGGGCAGCGCATCCTCTGGCGAGCGCACGTAGCTCTCCAGGTACTCCGTCTGCTGTAGGTTGACGGTGCAGCCGCTGACCACCGCCACGGCGCCAGCCGCTGCGCTCAACTTCAGAAAGTTGCGTCGGGTAATCGGTTTCGATTTCATCGGCTTCTCACTTATGGCAGATTGAGCAGTCCACCAGGCGGGCTTCCTCTGCATCGTCCACAGCCATGCTACGGTGGCAGGAAAGACAGAACCCCATGTTGAGGTTGTAGACCGGCTGGGCCAGGTCCATCTGGGCCACGTTCCCGTGGCAGGTCTCGCAGGCGATGCCCCGGCGGATGTGAGGTTGGTGGCTGAAGCGGACGAAATCGGGCTGGTCGTTGACCTTGGGCCACTGGACGGGCCGTTGGTCCTCCCATGCCTGGACCAGCCGATCAATGTCCGGCTGGTCCTTCTCGTCCTTGGGGGTCACATTCTGGTGGCACCCCATACACTTCTCCAGAGAGGGAATGCCGGCGACAGCGCCGTTGAGCACACCGGGATGACAGTAGACACAGGTCGCACCTGCATCCACGTGCTTCTGATGGCTGAAGAAGAGGGTGGTGATGGGAGAGGGAGGGTCCCCATCGGCGGCCTCGCTGCGGCGGATCACCGCAGAAGCAACGAGGACGGCCACCACCAGCAAGCCCATCATCAACAGCCACCGGACAGGGAACCGGAGAGATCTTTGTCTCTTCATCCTGTACTTCCTCGTGGTGGAATCGTGATTTGAAGACCTGCTCGCTCGTCGGGGCTACATCGTCAGGCTGGCAAGGGCCTTGCCGCGCCCCCATCGCCCTTCCCAAGCCCTCCCGCAGGCGGAGGAGGAAAAGCCACACATGGAGCAGCCCTGCTC
>WFUY01000197.1 GCA_015484715.1 Thermoflexales bacterium
CCTCCACCCCGTCCCCTCTGGAGGCCCAGGCCTCCTTCCCCAGCCTCCAGGGACGGGTGATCAACCTGGCCGACGGCACCGGAGTGGCCGGCGTCCCCGTCAAGCTGGTAGGGGTGGACAACTGGTCGGTGGAGGCAACTACAGACGCGGAGGGTAACTACGCCTTCGGTCGGCTGGGATATGACGTGGGACTGCTCAACATCGTCCTGGAAGAGGGGAACGGCCTGGAGCCGGTGACTCAGGACATCGCCATCGTGCCGCGTCCCGAACTCGGCCTCGTCGTCAATCTGGGCGTCCGGGGGGACAACGCCGGTCCCCTCCCCCTGGTCCCCAGCCTGGAGGTGAGCCGCCGGACCGTGAACCAGGGCGACGTCGTCACCTTCACCGTCCGGGTGCAGAATGATCTAGAAACCAAGGTCTCCGGGGTCATGGTCACCGACCTGCTGCCCCAGGGCCTCGCCCTCTCCGGCGTGCGGACCAGTCGGGGCGATCCCTTCACCCAGGGCAACTACGCCGCCGCCTACGTCGGTGACCTGGGACCCGGCGAGGAGGTGGTGGTGGAGATCGTCGCCAACGTGACCGATGGAGCCTTCTCGCCGGTGGTCAACCGGGTGTCGCTCATCTATCGGGAGCACGCTGCAGCCCAGGCGACCGTCCAACTGAACGTGCATGGGGCCCAGCCGGCGATGCTGCCGGTGACCGGTTTCGGCCTGCCCGTGGTAGGTGTTGTCCTAGCCGCCGCGCTCCTCCTCGTCGGATGGCTGCGCCGCCGGGCAGCGACGGTCTGATTCAGCGATTCATCCGGCCCCAGCGCGTCCGCAGGCAGTAGTCCACCACGCGGGGGTAGTAGTCGGCGATAGAGGGCAGCCTGATCCCCGACCCCTCCAGGGCACGCCGGGCGTGGGTCGTGTCGAAGGCTTTGGGCAACGCCATGTGGGGGATGAAGTGGCTCAGCGCCGCCAGGGCCTGGGCCTCCCGGACCCGACCTGCCCGTTCCGCTTCCCGCCTCAGCGCCTCGAAGCGCTCCAGGTCCACGATGGCCGGCCGCCGCACCTCCCGGCTCCCCCGCCGGTAGGGGGAGGTGCGCAGGCAGCGCACCGTCACATCCACCAGCTCGCCCAGCGTCAGGGAGCCCTCAGCGCCGGCGCAGAGGTGATAGGTCATCCCCGGCTCGAAGCGCCGGTGCACCAGGTAGTGCAGGGCATCGGCCAGCCAGTCCACGGGAATCAGGTCCACAGGGCCGTCGGGGTCCCCCGGCAGGGCCGGCACCAGGTTGCTGGCGAGGAGGCGCAAGGTTTGGTGCAGGAAGTTGAACTGGCGCACTTCGCCCGTCCGGGAGTCCCCGAGGAGGCTGCTGGAGCGGTAGACGGCAATGGGCAAGTCCCCCATCAGCCCCCGCAGGTAGACCTCTGCCTCGTACTTGGTCTGCTCGTAGGTGTTGACGAAGCCGGCGTGGTGGACCAACTCCTCTTCCAGGATGCGGCCCACCCGTTGGCCGGCAACGTGGGCTGTGCTGACGTGGGCGACGGCCTCTACCCGCCGCCAGCGGCGCACCTGATCCATCAGGTTCACCACCCCCAGCAGGTTGACCTGTCGGGCCTCGGCCAGGGGCCGACCGAAGTGGATGTCGGTAGCGCAGTGGACCACGTGGGTGACCTGCCGGGAGAGCGCTGCGCGGATCCCCGGCGACAGCCCCAGGTCGGGGGCCGTCACGTCGCCTCGCACCGGCGTGATCCGGTCAAGGCGCTCCGCCGGGGGGAGCCCCAGCGAGGCCAGGAGGTTTCGGAACCGGCCTGCCAGGTCCGCGTCGGAAGGGGCACGGATCAGGGCGTAGACGTGGGCATCACCGGCCCTCAGGTAGCGGCGCAACAGTTCGCTGCCCACCAGGCCGGTGGCTCCCGTGAGGAAGACGACGGGTTGCATAGGCCACACCTCTCTGGATGCCGGGCGCTTGCGATCGCGGATCGCTCGAAGGCGCGTCCGGCGGTTCGCTCCACCGTAATCCGCCGGGATCATACCTGCAACAGGGACGAAGGACAACCCGCAGGGACCCTCCCGCAGGTTCTCCCCACGGCACCGCGTGACCTGCGGGAGGGCGAGTTTGACTTTCCCGCCAAACGGATGCATAATTTGTCTGCAAGGGATCACACAGCTATGGACCACATAACCCTCTCCCCCACAGACGACTATCGGCACAGCCTGGAACCCGGTCAGCACGAAGCCTTCTACTTCCTCTTCACCGCTCAGGACGGAGCGGTGTACGGCTTCCTGAGAACCCTCTTCGACCAGAAGACAGTGTTGGAGATGGCCGTTCTCCATTCCGGCGAGCGGACCTGGGCCTACCAGCGCCGTATCCCGCTCTCCGATACCCCGCCATCTCCCGGCGATGCCTCCGGTGACGCTCTGACGTTGACCTGTCTGGAGCCCTGGCAGTCGTGGCGCTGCCGCTTCCAGGGAACGGTGCGGGACGTGGCAGGGGAGGGGACGATGCCTGTCACGGTGGACCTGACCTTCGCCGCCATCAACGACCCGGCCCTCTACTCCTTCGGCCCCTACCACCAGGTCCAGCAAGACGGCCACGTCAGGGGTCAGCTTCAGATCGGGAGCCAGATGTGGACGGGTGAGATGGTCTGCTGCCGCGACCGCAGTTGGGGGGTACGACCGATGGGCGTGGCCCTGAGGTGGACCCTCGCCTCCGTCCCCGACCGCCTCTACGCCGTGGTCGTGGAGACGCGGCAGGGACCGGCCGGCTTTGGACGCTTCCGCACGCCCGATGGTCCGTTCCGCCCCGTGCATCTCCTTCGGGTCGCCGCCACAGACGGAGGGTGGCGTCTGGAGGACCCGACAGCCGGACTGGCCGCCTGGCACGTACAGCGTATCGTCCCACCCCTGGTGGGCTACTTGGGCCCGGCAGGCCAGGAGGAGATGCGCACCGAACCTCGACCGGGTGACCTGCTGCGCGATGAACTGGGGCCGGCCCTCTTCACCTCTCCCGAAGGGAAACGTTTGATCGGCTTTCTCGAACAGGCAGAGGGGCTGACATGACCGAATGGCTGCTGAGCGGCCACAACACTCAGGAATCCTTTGACATCACCCGGCCCGCGATCCTGACGATGGGTGAGGCCACCCTGGATGACCAGATCACCTGGTTTGTGGAGCAGTTGGCCGGGGATACCTCAGACCTCGATCCCACGTTGAAGCCCTCGGCCTTCGTCCAAGGCCGCTGTTACCTGAACATCGGCTACTTCGTGCGCAACATGGGGGCCGTCCTTCCCTTCGCCCCCGAGTCGGTGGGGGTGCCGGCCGACCTGATCCCGGCCAACATGACGCCCCCCAACCCCCCGCTCCGCCGAAAATTGCTGCTGCCTTGGCGGTTCCGCCGCGCCTATCGCTGGGCGAGCCATTTCTACCGCCACCGTTTCCCCAGGCTGGAACGTCGGCTGCGGGAGACCTATTGGCAACTGCGAGAGGGGTCTGACGATCCCCTCCCCCTCATCTGGTCCCTCTTCGAGCCCGATTTCTACGCGGAAGCTGAGGACAACTCCCGAGCCCACATCATCGCCGCACTGACCATCGCCGCGCTGGATGGGGTGCTGCGCCAACGGGCGCCCCAGTTGCTCAGCCTCTTCGCCGGCCAGGAGACGACCACCTCGCTGCTAGGCCAGCGCATCTGGGAACTGCGTCAGACGGCCGAGACCTGCGGGCCGGGGGTGCACCGGCTGCTCCGAGAGGGCGTGACCGACCTGGCGGCCTACGAGGCCCTGCCTGCAGCGGCCCCCCTGGTCGAGGGTATCCGCGCCTTCCTCCGCCAGTACGGTCACCGGGGCTTCCGCTATGAAGCCGATTTCGAGACCGAGCGGCTGGCGGACCGGCCGGAGCACGTGCTGCTGGCGGTGGCGGGGCAGATGCGGGAAGAAGAGCCCCCGGAGGTGCGGGCGGAGGCGGCCCGCCAGGCGGGGATGGAAGCCCTGCGCCGGATGAACCCCCTCCGGCGAGCCCTTTGGCAGCGGCTCCTCCGCTGGGGACAGCAACTCATCGCCTGGCGGGAGGACTCCAAGAGCAACATCGCGCTGCGTCAGGCCACCTATGGGCTGGCGGCCCGGCTGTTGGCCCGCCATTTCTACCCCGACCAGCCCGATGATACGATGATGTTCTACACCCTGGAGGAGTTCCTGGCCTTCGTGCGCAGCCAGGGGCAGGAGCGGGTGGATCGAGCAACCCTGGACCGCCGCCGCGCCCAGTTCGAACTCTATCGGAACCAGC
>WFUY01000198.1 GCA_015484715.1 Thermoflexales bacterium
CTATGTCATCCTCCCAGAAGAGGTGGTAGGCGATGAGGGGCCTGTCGGGGTGCAGGATGGCGATCACGTCCAGCAGGGGAAAGGGCTCCTGGGGGGTGACGAAGAGGCGGGGGGCGTAGTGGAGCACCAGGGCCTGCTCCTCCTCGGTGGGCGGTCGGGGAGGATCGGCCTCCAGCAGCCGGGCGTAGAGCCGGCCGGCCTCGCGCAGGCGACCCTTCAGGTGAAGGGCCATGGCCTGGTTGTAAAGGGTCTCGCGTTCGGAATCCTGCAGGGTCATCGGAATAGGTCCACAGGCCACGTCCAGCGAGGCCAGCAGGAGAAGCCCCACGATCCGCCGCCAGCTCACCTCCCCCTCCTCGGCGGGAGCCTTCGGAGAAGGCGGGCAAGGCGTTCCCGCAAGCGCTGAAGGTAGCGCCGCAGGAGCCAGCGAGGGGAACGGGCAGCCAGGTCGGTGGCCGCCCTGTCCATCAGCACCGGGCGCCCGTACCGCTGGCTCAGTTCCTGCTGGTGGCGGAGGACCCAGATGTAGAGGTCGGCCTCCGTCCGTCCAGGGAACGCCTGCAAGATGCCGCTCTCCCGGATGATCTCGACGACCGGCTCGTAGGCCATCTCGTACCAGAGAGCCACAGCCTCCTCATAGGGCACGTCCCGCTGGTCAATCTGGCTGATGGCCCGCTGGAAGTGGGCGATCTGCTCCAGCAGCTTGTAGTAGCCGCCGGGGACGGTGAACTCAATCCGGGCGTCGGGCCGGATCTGCTGCAGGTGCGTCTGTTGCAGGAAGTCGGCCTGCTCCCCCTTGAGCAACAGGTCGTCCACGTCCATATCCGGCTCCAGGGGAACAGAGGTCTCGAACTCCCAGACGTAGGCCTGAATGGTCGGGGCGTCGTGCTGCCGGGCCACAGAGACGCGGTGGTTGCCGTCGCGGACGAAGTAGACATCCCCCACTTTGTAGAGTTCGACGGGCGGGAGCCCACCGCCGGTGCTCACCAGCGTGTCAATCCGCTGCCATCGGTCCCGGAGGGTGTCCCGACGGGGGAGAAAGGCCCGGTTGAAGTCTTGGTAGCGCCCCACGCTGCCCACGATCCTGTCCAAAGGCACATCCTCCAACCCCCGGTAGCCCCGAGGGCGCAGGTGAAGCTTCTCCTCCACCTCCTCGAAGGGGAGCAGGTCGGCGGGACGGCGGCGCAGGGCCGCCAGGATGTCCTGAAGGGCCGCCCGCCGTCGTGCCCGTTCAAAGTCGAGATAGGACTGAGGGTGTCTGTCCATCGAACTACCTGCCCCACCTCCCAGGGACCCTCCCGCAGGTTCCCCGTGACCTGCGGGAGGGTGTCCATCACATCTCAATGGTCAGACCATCATAGGCCACCTGGACGTTCTCAAAGCGGCTGACATAGCGTTCCAGATCGTCGTGGGGCAGATTGTGGTGATTGATGTGGGTCAGGACCATTCCCTTGATGTCCAGGGTCTCCTTCCAGCGAATTGCCCCCACCACGTTCAGGTGGTCGTTTCCCCCCTCGTCGAAGAAGGGGGTGTTGACGATGAGCAGATCCGCCCCCTGGGTCAACCGGCGAGCGTAATGGGTCAGCTCGGCGCTGGTGTCGGCGGCGAAGATGATCTTGCGATCTTCGGCGTAGATGGCCAGGCCGAAGCAGGGGACGGTGTGCCGCACGGCGAAAGGGACCAGGAAGAAGCCATCGAAACGCAGCGCTACGCCGGGCCGACAGGCCATGTGAAAGGCGGTCTCCTGCACCCGCGTCGTCACCCCTTGCTGTTGGAGGCGGTCGTAGAGGTTCCTCTCCATCAGCAGGTCCACCTTGCACTCCCAGTAGGCGAACTCGGCCAGCCCGCTGACGTGGTCGTAGTGCTCGTGGGTCAGGAAGATGCCGTCAATGGCCTGCACACCGTTGAGGCGGAGCAAAGTCTTGATGTCCGGCGGGGTGTCCACCAGCAGTTCGTAGCCCGGCAGGGAGAAGAGGATGGCGCTCCGCCGACGGACCAGCTTTCCCCCCTCGGCGCGGGCCCGAACGCAGTGGTTGCATTGGCAGTTGATGGCCGGGATGCCCTCGGCCGCTCCGGTGCCCAGGAAGTGGATGCGCATAGCCCACCTCATCAGCGTTAGAGTTCGATGCTCATCCCATCGTAGGCTACCCGCACGCCTTCAAAGGCCTGGACGTAGGCCTCCAGCTCGTCGTGGGGTTTGTTGTTGTGGTTGATGTAGGTGAGGATCAGCTCCCGGGCCTCCACCTCCTCCTTGAGGCGGATGGCCTCCACCACGGTGATGTGGTCCTCCTTGGGCGGCTTGAAGGTGGGGGTGTTCACGATCAGCAGGTCGGCGTGACGCATCAGACAACGGGCGTAGTTGGTCAGGCGGGCCGGCGTATCCGAGGTGTAGACCACCCGGTGCTCCCCCTCCTTCAGCGAGAAGCCGAAGATGGGCTGCTTGCGCCGCACGGCGAAAGGCAGAAGGGAGAACTCGCCGAAGTAGAGGGCGGCCCCCGGGTAGTAAGGGATGTGGAACATCACCTCGTCCAGCCGCGCGGTCCAGTGCTCCCGCTTGATGAGCCGGAAGAGGTTCTCATCGGCCAGGAAGTCCAACCGATCCTGCCAGTACTCGAACTCCCGCACCCCACCGACGTGGTCGTAGGCGCTATGGGTGACCAGGACGCCCTCCAGCCGATTGACGCCATAGCGGTTGATCATCTCCCGCACGCCGGGCGGGCTCTCGACGAGCAGGTTGTAGTCGGGAAGCTCGAAGAGCATAGCATTGCGCTCCCGGGTCAGGGGAGCCCCCTCCTCCCGAGCCCGCCGACAGTGATGACACTGACAGTTGATAGCCGGAATGCCTTCGGCGGCACCGGTGCCCAGGAATGTGATCTTCATCGGACAGTCCTCTTGCTGCGGCTATCTATCCATAGGGAGCTCCACCGGCCCCTTGTCCGTTTTGCACACGTGTGCACCCCGATTATGATACACCCACCCTCCGCCCCTGTCAAAGGGGCTCCCCCCTCTCCAGGCGGGAGAGGAGCCAGGCGATGCGCTGAGGAATCCACCGCTCCAGGAGAGGCCAGGGCACCATCGGCGCCGACGCCAGGTCCAGGGGCTCGTCCCAGACGAAGGCCGGCTCGAAGGCCCGATGAGTCAGGTAGGCGTTGATCCGCGCGTCGGCCTCCGGCGTCTTCCAGCCATCCAACACGCCCTCGAAGATGGGGGTGATCAGCAGCCCGTCCTTGGGTGTCTGGGCCAGGCACTGGGCCTGGATCCGCCGGGCCATCACCTGGAAAGGCATCTCGGTGGCGGCGAAGGCATGCTTGCCCGGCTGGGCGTAGGCCAAAGGATGCGTCCCCCCGTAGAGGGGGATATGGCCGTTCTCCCAGTGGCGGAGCGACCAGAAGTCGCCGTGCCAGCTTCCCTCCGCGTGCACCACCTCCCCGTCGGCCCCGACGTAGGTCCAGATATGCTCCAGCTCGTAGAGGTGCTCGATGTCCCAGTCCCACCAGATGGCGTACTCGATGGCGAGGACAGCCGGGGGACGTCCGACAGGGCGGAGGCCAATGCAGCGGGGGAAAGAGGGGGAATAGCCATCCTGCCGGAACAGGGTATACCCTACCACCAGTGGCCGGAAGGGTTCGCACCGGTCCAGCAGGATCCGGGGCGCGTAACGCGCCACCAACTCCCTTTCGTCGGGAGCGAGGGAATGGGTCGGGAGAGAGGCCCCGGCCTCCAGAGCGGGTTGCATGGTCTATCCTGCGCGATGGGTGCCCCGGGGCACGACAGACCGGGCCCGGAGGGACGGTGAAACGAGCACGATCTCAGGTTCCATAATACATCTACCACACCTGGTCTTGGGTTGCCTATGAAACCCACCACACCGGGGGCAAGATAGACAAAACCGGGCGCTATGATACCACAAAAGGCTCTCGCTTGTCAATAGGCAGCGAGCCGATTTTGGCTTGACACCTGGCTTCCCCTGGGGTACAATCGCTATGTACCCTACGCTGAGAGGTGATCTGTGGCGTCTTCCAAACAGGCATCCTTCAACTACGGCGGTCAGGCGGTCATCGAAGGGGTGATGATGCGCGGCTCCCAGGCCGTGGCCGTGGCGGTCCGAGCTCCTGATGGGCGGATCATCGTCCACAGCGAGCCGCTCAACGCCGCCCTGTATCGGGGTCCCATCGCCCGGCTTCCCTTCCTGCGGGGGCTGCTGGTCCTGTGGGACGCCCTGGGGCTGGGGTTGCGGGGGCTGCTCTTCTCGGCCGATGTCGCGCTGGAGGAGGAAGAGGTCTCCTTCTCCGGCCCCGTCGCCTGGGGGACCGTGGCCCTCTCCCTCGCCCTGGGCATCGGCCTCTTCTTCCTGCTGCCGGCCGCCCTGGTCGGGCTGGTGGATCGGTGGATCACGTCGCCCCTGCTGAGCAACCTCCTGGAGGGGCTGGTCCGCCTATCCCTACTGGTCGGTTATATCGCGGCGGTGGGCTTCCTCCCCGACATCCGGCGGGTCTTCGCCTACCACGGGGCGGAGCACAAGACGATCAACGCCTACGAAGCAGGCGCTCCGATCACAGTGGAATCGGTGCGCCGCTTCTCTGTGGCCCATCCCCGCTGTGGCACCGCCTTCCTGCTGACAGTGGTGGTCCTGTCCATCCTGCTCTTCTCGCTGCTGGGCCGCCCGCCCCTCCTGCTGCGCCTGCTCAGCCGCATCCTGCTCATCCCGGTCCTGGCCAGCCTGGCCTACGAGTTCATCCGCTTCAGCGGTCGCCACCAGGACCGGCCCTGGATGCGGGCCGTCATCGCCCCCAACCTGGCATTGCAGCAGCTGACCACCCGGGAGCCGGACGATTCGATGCTGGAGGTCGCCATCACCGCCTTCGAGACGATGATGGCCCACGAAGAGGCCGCCCAGCCCGGTGGGCTCTCACCAGCAGACCTGGCGCTCCGTTGAGAACCGTCAGAGGGTGCAAGGAGTAGCGTATGCCGAAGGAGAGACGCTCCAAGGCCGAGCAGGCCGCCGCTTTGAACGAGGCCGGGCTTCGTCAGTACCACGGATGGCACCTAGAAGACGCCATCAAGAGCTTCCAGCGAGCCATCGCCCTGGACCCGGAGCAACCCGACTACCACCTGAACCTGGCCCGGGCGCTGGCCCGCTCCGGAGACTTCGACCGGGCCTTGCACGCCCTGGCCGACTTCATGGCCCTGGAGCCGGAGGGGGAGCTGGCCGAGCGGTTCCAGGCCTTCTACGGCTCGGCGATGGACGAGGTGGAACGCCTCCTGACGGAGAAGATGCGGGAGGCGGGAATGGGGCTGGAGGAGGTCGGGGCAGCCATCCAGATGTGGCTGGAGTACCGGATCGCCATCGGGCGCCGGCCTCTGCGGGTGCGCAAGCCGGCCTCCTGGGCCGCTGCCCTCGACTACACGGTGCGCAAGATCAACGTCCACAACATCACCCGGGCCGCCATCGCCCGCTACTACGGCGTCAGCGAGCAGAGCGTGGGCGATCACCACAAGGACCTGGTGAAGACGCTGGACCTGATGCCCTG
>WFUY01000199.1 GCA_015484715.1 Thermoflexales bacterium
GGATGGCTGTCAACGGATTCAAGAACGGATTGAGCGGATGGCTGTCAACGGATAGCTGTCGGCGGATTCAAGGAACGGATTGAACGGATGGCTGTCAACGGATTTGGGAGCGGATTGAACGGATTGAGCGAATGGCTGTCAACGGATAGCTGTCGGCGGATTCAAGGAACGGATTGAACGGATGGCTGTCAACGGATTTGGGAGCGGATTGAACGGATTGAACGGATTGAGCGGATGGTTGTCGGCGGGATGTGGGTTTGGCCGCCCTTGACCGAATTGTCAACAGATTTGGCCTGTCTCGCGTGTACAGCACCCTCCAAGCCGGCTATGCTAAAAGCAGCGCTCTGGCCAGGGCCGCCGAGGAATCCAATTGGAGCCGGGTGGCCGCCTCGCGGGCGGGCCCGCTCGACCGAGGGGCCCGGAGGCTTCATCGGGCGACCGGCTCCCTGAGAGCGTATGGAGGTGCTGAGATGCTGAGAAAGGGGTTCATCCTGCTGCTGTTGGTGCTGGTGGCCTTCGCGCTGGTGGGGCCGCTGCTGGTGCCGGGGACAACGACGGAAGCCCACCACCCGGGGCCGGCGTGGGAGGTGGCGATGTGGCTGCCCTTCGACACGGGGGTGTTGCTCGGCCCTGACGAGTGTGAGTGGCCGACCCAGGGAGGGTGCTAGCCACCTTAATGGACCGGGGGCGAGGCTCGCCTGCTTCGCCCCCGGCCTTTTCCGGCGGTCGGCGGTCTCCCGTTCCCCCGGTGCCTCATCCCTCATCCCCTACAGTTCCCCTATGACGGTCAGCTCTGCCAGAATCTGCTGTCGTAACGCCTCTCGGGCTGGTGTGGCGGGACAGGCATCCAGGTGCTCCTGGGCTTGTGCCAGGGCATGGTGAGCATCGGCCTCCCGCCCATAGCGGCGGTAGAGGCGGGCCAGGTTGAGCAAGCTGCGGGCGGTTCCCAGATGGCTGTCGAGTCGTCGCCAGAGCTGAACCGCTCGGCCAAAGTAAGCTTCAGCCTGGAGTTCCCGCCCCATCTCCCGGTAGAGGAGCCCCAGGTTGTTGGCCAGTTGCGCTTGCTCCAGCAGGACGGGCTGTTGGTCGAGGAGCGATTCGGCCAGGTGGTAGGCCCGTCGCGCCAGATCCCAGCGGCCCTCTTTGTAGTGGATCACCCCGATGCCCACCAGAGCACTCGCCAGGTAGGCCGGCGCACCGGCCACTGCGTAGGCGCCGGCGGCCGTCTGAAGGTAGGCCAGGGCTTGATCGCGCTGCCCCTGCTGTCCGTAGACAACACCGATGTTCTGCCACACCCGGGCCTCCTGGAGCCGGTCCCCGCTACGACGCGCCGCGTCCAGGGATTGGGTTAGATGTTCGAGGGCCAGGCCCCATCGAGCCTGCCGGTTGTAGATGCATCCCCAGGTGTTGTGGGCGATGGAGAGACCGCGAGCATCGTCTGAGCACCGGAAGCAAGCCACGGCTTGTTGACAGCAGGCAATGGCTTCTTCCAAGCGATCCTGGAAGGCATACAGGTAGGCCAGGTTGACGAGGGCTTCCCCCTCGCGGGAGGCTTTGCGGAGCACCTGGAAAAGGGTCTGAGCCCTCCGGTAGTGCCTTTCCGCCTCTTCCCACGCCCCTTGCTGCTGTTCCAACTCCCCCAGTTGGAGCAACGCCTCGGCCACCAGGTCACTGTCCGCTTGTTGGCTTCCGCGTTCCACAATGCGCTCTAGATAGCCGCGCCAGGTGGTCCACAAGGCGCCCTGTCGCAGCTTCACCTCGGCGCGGAGGGCCAGGGCCAGCCTGACTCCGGTGGGCCAGGCCTCTTCGATCTCCAGGGCAGCGGCGACGGCTTTCTGGACGTTGGGCCACTCCCGATCCGGGACAGGGTAGGATCGGTGCTGGATCCGGTCAAGCCAGTACTGGACGTTGTTTACGACGGCCCGGCAGAAGTACGTGCGCCAGACGGTGGGGTGAGAGCTGGGTCCGACGATGCCTGTTGCCATTTCACCACCTCGCGCATCAGGAAGGTCTCGGTGAGCTGATGGATGGTGTAGCGCTGCTCCCGAAGATCGCCCACTTGGAGAACCAGCGAGAGGCGCACCAGCTCCTCGATGGCATCCACAACCTGGGAGATGGGCAGTTCGCTGCTGGCGGCGATCTGCTCCAGCGTCCCTCCGTGGCTGGAGACCAGGGGCATGCTCAACAGGACCCGGCGGGCCGCGTCGCTGAGAGCATGCCAGCTTCGCCAGTAGATGTAGCGGTAGATCTCCTCAATGCGACGTCCTCGGGCTTGACGCAAGTTCTCCAGGATGGTTGGCAGGGCGAAGACGCCGATCTGGCCGACGACCAGTTTGAGGGCCAGAGGGTTGCCTCCAACGACCCGGTAGATTTGGGAGAGGGCTTCCTCCGAGGCTTCGCCCAGCAGATGGATGCCGCGTTCGTGGGCCTCGTGGCGCATCAACTCCAGGCTGTCGGGCCAGGAAAGCTCCTGAAGGGTGATGCTGTAAACGCCGGGATAGGCCCGCAGGCTGTACCGGCTGGTAAGGAGAAAGCGGGTGGGAGTCGCCATGTCGAGCAAGTGGGGTACAAGGGCCTGATAATCGGCAACCGTTTCCAGGTTGTCCACCACGATCAGGTAGGGTTGCTCCTTGAGGAGAGCGCGAACCTCGTCGAGCTTGCGGGTCGGAGAGAGAGGGCGCAGGTCCGACAGATCCAGTTGGGCAATCAGGGCATCCAGGAATCCCTCCAAGGTGAGGGCCGGACAGGCAGGCCGGACGCTCAGCCCGCTCCACAGGGTGAAGACCTCCTGTCGGGCACTGATCCAAGCGATGTCCGCGTAGAAGGGAGCGGTGATCACCTGGCGAACGGCCCAGTCGGCCAGCGCGGTCTTGCCGATGCCGCCGATACCGTCTAGGACGATCACCCAACGAGAACGGTGATCGGAGAGACTATCAAGGAGTTCATGCTGTTTGTCGGCCACGCCGAAGAGGTGAGAGGGGTACGGCGTCTCCAGCCGAGCCTGGATGTGGGCCATCCGTTGCCGCCGCAGGGCCAACTCACCCCGCCACATCACCTGGGCCAGGGCTCTGATGGCCATCCGCTGCCGATGCATCACTTGGGAAGGGCTCAGGTGGGCCCTGTGGGCGACCTGAGAGACGCTCTCTTCATCGAGGAAGCGCCAGGTCAGCAGTTGGGCCGCTTGAGGATCCTCGGTTTCCAGCGCTTTGAGGCCCTCGTAGATCCACTCCCGGACCGCTCGGGCCAGGATGGCCGGAGGGGGATGGGGGCCGGTGGCCCCGAAGGCGCTGATCTTCAGGTAGCGATTCCAGCCGGTAAGATCGGGCTGGAGATCCCCCCATTGCCGCAGAGCCCCACGGATAAGGTCGGGAAAGGTGTCCGGCATGGACGGCATCATTTACCCCCCTCGCAGCTTCTATCGGCAGCTTGCCCACTCACCGAGTATACGCCATCACAAGCGAGAAGTCAAGCACCCTATCGTGGTTTTTGGCGACTTTTGCAGGTGTTCAAAGAAACTCGCAGCCCTCTGAAGTTCCTCGCAGGTATCTGAAGGAATTCGCAGTTTTCTGAAGTTCTCCGCAGTTTCCCGCAGTTTTTCCCGTGATCTCGCAGTGGACTTCACCAATTTGAAGCAAGTCCGTAGTTCCTCGCAGTTTTTCTGTGATACACTGGTGAGCATAGGGAGCCGGGGCGAGATCGAGAGAGGGCTCGTTGGCTTGAGGAAGCGGCCTGCCATCTCGTCGAGCGAAAGGTGAGGGGGACCTATGAAGGCATCAGATCGTCCCAGAGGGTTTCTGCTCCTTCTGGCCGATGGGTTCGATGAGGTCCAAGTTACAACGCTGATCAGCGGGCTGCGGGGAGCAGGACTACCCCTGACAACGGTGGGGTTAAAGCGGCGGGGGATTCGCGGGATGCACGGGGTGGTCATCGTGCCGGACACTTCGTTGAGCGAGGTGTTAC
>WFUY01000200.1 GCA_015484715.1 Thermoflexales bacterium
GACGTGGTGCGCGGGCTCATCCGCGCCGTCCTGGCCCACCCCGATGGCTTCCGGGGGGAGGTCGTCATCGTCGAGAACGGCCAGTGGAAGCGGCATCTCCTGGCCGAGGAAGGGGAGAACAACGACGACTTTGAGCCGGATCACCCCCAGTCCTTCGCCGACGTGGCGGCCCTCTTTGCCGCTCAGGGGTTCGCCGTTTCCATCTACCCCTGGTCGGACCACCGCAACCAGGTGCGGGAGTGGGACGAGGGAGACGAGGAGGCGGGCTACGTGATGGCCGGCCCTTACCCCCTCAACTACCCCAAGTTCACCACCGCCTACGGTACCCGGATCAGCCTGCGGCGGGGCATCTGGGACGGGGAGCGATATGACAACGACCGGCTCACCTTCATCAACCTGCCGGTCCTCAAGCACCACGACTGGTTTGGGACGACGGCAGCGGTCAAGAACTTTCTGGGGGTGATGTCCAAGTACGCCGGCGTCGAGCAGATCGGCGGCAAGCCGGAGTTCCACGACGCCCTGATCAAGTCCTTCAACGGCCTGCCGCCGGGGCTGCCGGGCAGCCTGATGGCCCTCCGCTTCCCCGACCTGAACATCGTGGACGCCACCTACGTGGGCGTCTGGGGGAACCGCACCGATCAGGCGACTTATGAGCGGAGCCCACGCCAGGGGACGCTGCTGGCGGGGCGGGACCCGGTGGCGTTGGACTACTACGCCGCCCGCGAGGTCCTAGGTCCGCTGAAGCGGGAGGCCGGCCTTCCCCGCTATCAGCAGGAGAACGGCGATCCGGACAAGGACGGCCTCTTCCGACGCTACCTCATCGCCTCGCAGGAGCGGCTTCTGGAGGCCGGCTACACCGTCCGCTTCGGCCCCGATGCCTTTGATCTCTTTTCCACGAGGCTGAGCTGATGGCCGAATCCACGCTCCTCTCCATCCTCATCGTCAACTGGAACACCCGGGAGTTGCTGGCCCAGTGCCTGCATTCCATCTACGCCGCGGCAGGCGACTTGGCCCTGGAGGTGGTGGTGGTGGACAACGCTTCCTCCGACGGCAGCGTGGAGATGGTCCGGCAGACCTTCCCCCAGGTGCGCCTCATCGCCAACGATGCGAACCTGGGCTTTGCCCGGGCCAACAACCAGGCCATCGCCGTCAGCCGGGGGCGCTATCTCTTGCTGCTCAACAGCGACACCGAGGTCAGGCCAGGGGCCTTGCAGGCGCTGGTGGCCTTTATGGACGCGCATCCGGAGGCTGGCGCCGTTGGGGGACGGCTGCGCTTCCCCGACGGTCGGGTGCAGGGGAGCCACGGTCGGCTGCCCACCCTCCTCTCGGAGATCGTGAACACGCTGGGCTTCGTCGCTTGGCGCTCCACCTCGCCGGCCGACGCCGAGGCTGCGCCGGACGACCGCCGGGCCGTCGAGACGGAGTGGCTGCTGGGAGCCTGCCTGATGGTGCGCCGGGAAGTGGTCGAGCAGGTGGGGGGGCTGGATGAGCAGTTCTTCATCTATTCCGAGGAGATTGACTGGTGCCGGCGCATCCGAGAGGCGGGCTGGCGTATCTTCTACCTGCCCCAGGCCGAGGTGATCCACTACTGGCGGGGGAGCACCCGTCAGCGGCAGGCGGCGATGAAGGCGGAGCTCTACCGCAGCAAGCTCCAGTACTTCCGCAAGCACGACGGTCCCTGGGCGGCGCTGGCCCTGCGCGGCGCGGTCCTGATCACCTCTTTGGGCAAATCGGCCCTCTACGGGCTCCTGGCCCTGGCCCAACACCATCGCCGTCTTCAGGCCCGGATGTGGTGGACCGTTGCCCGCCGGATGTTGCCGTAGTCCGCAGTCCACAGTTCGCAGTCCACAGTCGGCGGTCAGTCTACAAAGCGTGAAGTGTGAGCAAGAGTGGGAGGCGATTGAACGATGACCCGACGACATCGTGTTCTCATCCTGGGGTTGGACGGTGCGACCTTTGACATCATCAAACCGCTGGTGGCCCAGGGGAAGCTGCCCCACCTGGCCCGCCTGATGCGGGAGGGGACCCACGGGGTGCTGGCGTCCACCTTCCCCC
>WFUY01000201.1 GCA_015484715.1 Thermoflexales bacterium
GCTACCGGCTGATTGACTTCAAGCGGGACAAGGTTGGCATCCCGGCCAAGGTGACTTCCATAGAGTACGATCCCAACCGTTCGGCTCGCATCGCTTTGCTGACCTACGCCGACGGGGAGAAGCGGTACATCATCGCCCCCCTGGGGCTGCGGGTGGGGGATACGGTGATGAGCGGCCCCGATGCGGAGATCCGGGTGGGCAACGCGCTGCCCCTGGCCAACATCCCGTTGGGCACCCAGGTGCACAACGTGGAGCTCTATCCAGGCCGGGGGGGGCAGTTGGTGCGGGCGGCAGGGACCTCGGCCCAGGTGCTGGCCAAAGAGGGGGGCTACGTCACCTTGCGCCTGCCCAGTGGCGAGGTACGGATGGTGCGCCAGGAGTGCATGGCGACCATCGGGCAGGTGGGGAACGTGGAGCACGGCAACATCAAGCTGGGCAAGGCGGGCCGCAAGCGCTGGCTGGGTATCCGGCCCACCGTGCGCGGTTCGGCGATGAGCCCCCGGGACCATCCCCACGGCGGGGGTGAGGGACGGGCACCCATCGGGCTGCCGGGACCCAAATCCCCGTGGGGGAAGCCCACCTTGGGGAAGAAGACCCGCCGCAACAAGGCGACGGACAAATACATCATTCGACGGCGGGGGAAGCGCCGGCGCTAGGTTTAGGGATGAGGACGAGCGGAAAGGAGCCGGAGAACGATGTCACGGTCGCTGAAAAAGGGACCTTACGTAGACCCCAAGTTGGTCCGCAAGATCGAGGAGATGAACCGCCGAGGGGATAAGCGGGTGATCCGCACCTGGTCTCGCGACTCCACCATCCTCCCCCAGATGGTGGGGCACACCATCGCCGTCCACGACGGTCGCCGGCACGTGCCCATCTACATCACCGAGACGATGGTGGGGCACAAGCTGGGGGAGTTTGCCCCCACCCGTACCTTCCGAGGGCACATCGTCAAGGAGAAGAAGACCAAAGCCCGCAAGAAGAAGCGGTAGGCGGGTAGAAGGGGAACGAGGCTATGGAAGAGTTCAAGGTCCGGGCAGTGGCTCGATACATCCCGATGTCCCCCCAGAAAGTGCGCCGGGTTATTGACCAGGTGCGTGGGTTAGGGGCCGATGAGGCTCTGGAGTTGTTGCGCTTCATGCCCCAGGCGGCGGCACGGCCTGTGGCCAAGGTCATCCGTTCGGCCATCGCCAACGCCGAGGATATTGGCCTGGTGCGGGAGGACCTCTACATCGCCGAGATTCGGGCCGATGATGGCCCCACCCGCAAGTGGCGGCGGTTCGGGGCCCGCGGTCGGTTCAAGCCCATTCTGAGGCGCTCTTGCCACATCACCGTCGTGCTGGCCGAAGAGGCCGAGGAAGTGTAAGCGCGGTAAGGAGGCAACGTTGGGACGCAAGGTACATCCATACGGTTTCCGCCTGGGCGTCATCCGAGACTGGAAGGCCCACTGGTTCGCCGAGGGGAAGGAGTACAAGAAGCTGCTGGAGGAGGACCTGGCCATCCGGGACTACCTGGAAAAGCAGTTAGCTCAGGCCGGCCTCTCCAACGTGGAGATCGAGCGCTTCCCCAATCAGGTCCAGGTCACCATTTGGACCGCCAAGCCGGGTGTGGTCATCGGACGGCGGGGGGCGGCGGTGAAGCAACTGCGGCGCGACCTGGAGAAGATGACGGGGAAGGCGGTGAAGATCGAGGTGGAAGAGGTGACCCAGCCGGACCTGGACGCCAAGCTGGTGGCCCGGAACATTGCGGCCCAACTGGAGCGGCGGATCTCCCACAGCCGGGCGATGAAGCAGGCAGTCCGCCAGGCGATGCGGGCGGGGGCCAAGGGCATCAAAGTGATGTGCAGCGGTCGTCTGGCCGGCGCCGAGATGGCCCGGCGCGAGTGGCAGATGGATGGCCGGGTGCCCCGCAACACGCTTCGGGCCGACATTGACTTCGCCCGGGCCGAGGCGCTCACCACCTTCGGGCGCATCGGCGTCAAGGTGTGGATCTACAAAGGAGACGTGCTGCCGGAGGGTGAGCAAGAGGAGGAAGAAGCGGTTGCGTGAGGGGGCGGGAGCAGGTGCTATCGTCCTGGTGCCATTTCTCTGATCAGCATAGCAGGAGCGTCATACGATGTTGATGCCAAAGCGCGTGAAATATCGGAAGCAGATGCGGGGCAGGATGAAGGGCCGGGCCTCGCGGGGGGTGGAGGTCTCCTTTGGGGAGTACGGCCTGCAGGCCCTGGAGCCGGCCTGGATCACCAGCCGGCAGATCGAGGCCGCCCGGCGTGCCATCGTCCGCTATGTGAAGCGGCGCGGCAAGGTCTGGATCCGCATCTTCCCCGACAAGCCGGTGACCAAGAAGCCGGCCGAGACCCGGATGGGGAAGGGGAAGGGCTCTGTGGACCACTGGGTCGCCGTGGTGAAGCCGGGCCGCATCCTCTTCGAGATCGCCGGCGTCTCCGAAGAGGCAGCACGAGAGGCCATGCGCCTGGCTTCTCACAAGCTTCCCATCAAAACCCAGTTCGTCACTCGCCACGACGTGGGGACGGAGGAGTAAAAATGCACGCGCGAGAGATTCGGGCGATGACGACCGAGGAGATCGAGGCCCATCTGGACGAGGCCTATCAGCGCCTCTTCCGGCTTCGCTTCGATTGGGCAGCAGGGCAGCTCCGCGACAACAACCAGATCCGGGCCGTGAAGCGGGATATTGCCCGGATGAAGACCATTCTGCGGGAGCGCGAACTGGCGGCAATGATGGCCGCCTGGCAGGAAGATGAGGGTGAGGAGGCATGAAGAAGCGACGCAAGCGCCTGGTGGGTCGTGTCGTCAGCGACAAGATGGACAAGACCGTCGTCGTGCAGGTGGAGCGGATGAAGCGCCATCCCTTGTACGGCAAGGTGGTGCGGATCCGCAAGAAGTACAAGGCTCACGACGAGGAGAACGCCTGCCGGGAAGGTGATCTGGTGCGCATCGTGGAATCGCGCCCCATCAGCAAGGAGAAACGCTGGGTGGTCGAGGCGATCCTGGAGCGGGCCCGCTGAGGAGCATGAGCCGGCCCCTCGGCCCCCCCTCGCCGGAAGGGGCGGGGTGCTGGAGGGGCCGGAGGCTGGGAGAAGGTGTCGTTCAGAAGTGTGGGAGGAATCCGAAAAGCCTTGGCCGTAGGGGGTGGGATGCTCCCACAGTTTTGGACGGTACCTGGGGAAGGACGGAAGGAGGACGACGATGATTCAGCAAGAGAGCCGGCTGCGCGTGGCCGATAACACCGGTGCCAAGGAGATCCTGGTGATTCGGGTGTTGGGAGGGTCCAAGCGGCGCTACGGTCGGGTGGGCGACGTGGTCGTTGCCACGGTGAAGCAGGCCACCCCCACGGGCTCGGTGAAGAAGAGCGACATCGTGCGGGCCGTCATCGTGCGCACCGCCAAAGAGTACCGCCGGCCCGATGGCTCCTACATCCGGTTCGACGATAACGCAGCGGTCATCCTGGATGGGTACACGCGGAATCCCAAGGGGACGCGCATCTTCGGCCCCGTGGCCCGGGAACTGCGGGACAAGGGCTTCACGAAGATCGTCTCCCTGGCTCCAGAAGTCCTGTGAGGTAGGTAGGGGATATGGCCAGAAGACGGAAGGACGAGAAGAAGCGACGCCGGTTGCGGGTGAAGAAGGGGGACACGGTGCTGGTGATCAGCGGCGATGATCGGGGCCGGCGCGGCACCATCCTCCGGACGATCCCCAAGGAAGAGCGGGTGGTGGTGCAGGGGGTCAACATCGTCAAGAAGCACCAGCGGCCCATCCAGGCCGGTCGGGGCCAGGTCCGCGCGGGCATCATCGAGTTCGAGGCCCCCATCCACGTCTCCAACGTGATGTTGGTCTGCCCCACCTGTGGGGAGGCCACCCGCGTGGGCTATCGCTTCAACGAAGAGGGCCGGAAGGTCCGCTACTGCAAGCTTTGCGAGGCGGATATTGACTAATGGTGGGCCGTTGGAGCCTTTCGGCCCTGGAAGGGCCTCCTACACCGGGTGTAAGAGCCTTTCGGCCCTGGAAGGGCCTCCTACACCGCCGGAAGGGCCTTCTACGCCGGATGTAGGAGGGCTTTCCTGAAGCCCAACTTAGGATGCTGGAACGCTACGTAGAGGAGTGAGGCGCAATGCCACGGTTGAAGGAGCGGTACCGCCAGGACGTGGTACCGGCGATGATGAAAGAGTTCGGCTACAAAAACGTGATGCAGGTTCCCCGCGTGGAGAAGGTCGTGGTCAACGTGGGGGTGGGCGAGGCGTTGGACAATCCCAAGGCGCTGGACCACACCGTGCAGGACATTGCCACCATCACCGGTCAGAAGCCGATCGTCACCCGGGCCCGGAAGTCCATCGCCGGTTTCAAACTGCGGGCCGGTCGTGCCATCGGTGTCAAGGTCACCCTGCGCGGCCAGCGAATGTACGACTTCCTCGACCGGCTCTTCAACGTGACCCTGCCTCGGCAGCGCGACTTTCGGGGGGTCTCCCCGGATTCCTTTGACGGTCGGGGCAACTACACCTTGGGGCTCCGGGAGCAGTTGGTCTGGCCGGAGATTGACTACGACCAGATTGACAAGGTGCGGGGCATGGAGATCACCATCGTCACCACGGCCAAGACCGATGAGGAAGGGCGGCGGTTGCTGGAACTGATGGGCATGCCCTTCCGACGCGCGTGAGCGGGAACCTGGAGAGGGACCGGTCGTAACCGTTCGCAACGTTGAGCCAGCAAGGGAGGACCTGTGGCAAGGAAATGCATGATCTACCGGGAAAAACGGCGCAAGTATAAGGTTCGTGTGCGGAACCGCTGCATCCGGTGCGGGCGGCCCCGGGGGTACATCCGCCGCTTCCAACTGTGCCGGATCTGCTTCCGGGAGCTGGCCCTGGAAGGGGTGATCCCCGGCGTGACCAAGGCCAGCTGGTAGGCCCGGGGCGGAGGGCCCGGATCGGGCATGATCCGGTGCCTGTCACCGCATGACCGATGGACGCTGATGAATTCGCAGAGGATAGAAAGCTATGACTGTGACGGATCCCATTGCTGATATGCTGACCCGCATTCGCAACGCCTTGATGGCCGGTCATACCTCCGTTGCGATGCCCAGCTCCAAGATGAAGGTGGCCATCGCCCGCATTTTGAAGGATGAGGGCTTCATCGAGGATTTCGTCGTCGGCGATGAGCGGCCCCAGCCTGTCCTGGTCATCCGGCTCAAGTACGTGGGCCAGCGGCGGCATCGCCGCCCGGTCATCACCGGGTTGAAGCGGGTGAGCAAGCCCGGACGGCGGATTTACGTGGGCAAGCGGGAGGTCCCCTGGGTGCTGAGCGGGATGGGCATCGCCATCCTCTCCACCCCCAAGGGGGTTCTGACCGATCAACAGGCCCGTCGTCTGGGCGTCGGGGGCGAGGTCCTCTGCTACGTCTGGTAGGTCGTGGCCGGAGGCTTGGCGGCAGCGGAGGGTCCGACGCCGGGCTGTGCAAGACCGGTGGCCGGGCCGGCGCAACGTGATGCCGCTGAGCGGCTGTTTCGAGGAGGTGTGTTGTGTCGCGCATTGGTCGGAAACCGATCCCCATCCCCAAGGGTGTAGAAGTCGAGATTCGGGGCAACGTCGTCCGGGTCCGAGGGCCTAAGGGGGAGCTCACGCGAGAGTTTCACCCCGATATGACCATCGTCCAGGAGGATGGTTACTTGCTGGTCCGGCGTCCGACGGACCAGCGCCACCACCGGGCCCTCCACGGGTTGACGCGGGCCTTGTTGAACAACATGGTGATCGGCGTCTCCACGGGCTTCCGCAAGGTGCTGGAGATCGTCGGCGTGGGCTATCGGGCCCAGGTGCGGCCCGACGGCTCGCTCCTGCTCAACCTGGGCTTCTCCCACCCGGTGGAGGTCAAGCCGCCGGAGAACGTCACTTTCCATATGGAACCCCGATCGAAGGAGATCGTCATCGAGGGGATTGACAAGCAGGTGGTCGGGCAGGTAGCGGCGGAGATCCGTCGCCTCCGCCCCCCGGAACCCTACAAAGGGAAGGGGATTCGCTACAAGGGCGAGCATGTCCGGCGTAAGGCCGGCAAGGCCGGTAAGGCCAAGTAGCCGGAAAATCGCGTACGTGGTGAGAGGGTTATGGATAAGAACAAGCAGAAACGGCTGGCACGACTGCGGCGGCATCGCCGGGTGCGCAAACGGGTTTTCGGGACGCCGGAGCGCCCTCGGTTGAATGTCTACCGAAGCCTGACCCACATCTACGCTCAGATCATTGACGACACCGTGGGCCACACGCTGGCCTCGGCCTCGACCATTGACCGGGAGATCCGGGAGCGCGTCGCCGGATTGCCGAAGACGGAGCAAGCCCGGGTCGTAGGCCGGGTTCTGGCGGAGCGGGCCCTGGCCAAAGGGGTCACCAAAGTCGCCTTCGACCGAGGCGGGTACAAGTACCACGGTCGCGTCAAGGCGCTGGCCGAAGGAGCACGCGAAGGAGGGCTGGACTTCTGATGAACGGAAACCGATTGCGCGACCGGGAAGTCTTCGAGGAGCAGCGGGAGGAGCTCGACGAGCGGGTGGTGGACATCAAGC